>JACREJ010000068.1 GCA_016218305.1 Gemmatimonadota bacterium
CACTCCTCTCTCCACTCCTCCCCCTCCTAAGCCCCTGCACCCCTCCTCCTCCTCAAATTGGCACCTTTCGGACTCCCGTCCGTAATAGTGGACACTACCTTTCATTATATGCCCACCGACATCACCGCCCCCGGCGTCCTGCAGGCGCGACTCCTCGACAAGGAAGTCCAGCTTGTTGCATGGCTGCGCCAACGCGGGTCGGTGCTCCTCGGCTTCTCCGGGGGCGTGGACTCCGCCTACCTCGCGTGCGTGGCGCTCGACGCCGTGGGGCCGGCCAACCTGCTCGCGGTGATTGGCCGCAGCGCGTCGTATCCGCTGGAGCAGTGGACGACGGCGCGCGAGGTGGCTGATCGGTTTGGCATACCGGTGCTCGAGATCGACACCGACGAGCTGCACGATCCGCGCTACGCCGCGAATCCCGTCAACCGCTGCTACTTCTGCAAGACGGAACTGTGGAGCAAGCTCGTCCCGCTGGCGCGTGCGCGCGGTCTGGCGGTGGTGGTGGACGGCAGCAACTACGACGACCTCGCCGATTTCCGGCCTGGCGCGAAGGCGGCCCGCGAGGCTGGCGTGGAGTCACCGCTCGCCGAGCTGCGCTTCAGCAAGGATGATATCCGTGCACTGTCTCGGCTGCGGGGCATTCCCACGTGGTCGCAGCCGTCGTCGCCCTGTCTCTCCTCGCGTCTGCCGCACGGCACCGAGGTGACGCCGCTGCGCCTGCGCAAGGTGGAAAACGCGGAGCGCGCGCTGCGCTCTCTCGGCATCACGGGCAACCTGCGCGTGCGCTACCACGGCGAGACCGCGCGCATCGAGATGGACCACGACCAGATCGCGCGATGGAGCGCCCCCGCCGAGCGGCCGGCCCTGCGCTCGGCCGTGAAGCTGGCGGGCTTCGCCCGCGTGGAACTCGACCTCCGCGCCTTCCGGAGTGGATCACTCAACGAACTGATGCGGGAAGAGCGCGCCGATGGGCGCGTACTCGATCTCATGGAGAGTGACTGATGTTCGGTTGTCTTGGTCGCCTTGGTTGCCTGGCCCTGGTGGCTGCGCTCGCGGTGGGCGGGTGGTTCACGCGGTCCCACTGGTATCCGCGGGTGCGGTCGATGGTGGTCGCGGCGCCGCCGGCCGATACCATCGCCTGGACACCCATCACGCCCGAAGCGGCGGCCGTCGGCACCAGGGCGGCCGAACGGCTGGCGGCGAAAAACGGTCCCGTCTACGCGAGTCTCACGCCCGCCGAGTTCGTGGCGTGGCAGTTGGCGCCGGCTATGAAGATCCTCGGCAACGCGGCGGCAAAGCCGGAGGCGTCGGTGCAGGGTGAGGTGCTCCTCGTCCGGGCGAGCGTCGCCGTCAACGAGCTTGGCGATCCCAAGTCGCTCGGCCCGCTCGGCAGCATGCTCGACGGGCGCCAGCCGGTGCTCATTGGCGGGCGGCTGTCCATGCTGCGGCCGGGCCTGCTGGGGATGCAGGTGACGCAGATGACGGTCAACGAGCTGCGCCTGCCGTCGGCGCTCATCGATCGCATCGTGCGGCGCATCGCCGTGAAGCAGCGGACGGACAGCCTCGCGCCGGACGTGATCGCGATCGCCGTCCCGGACGCCGTGGCCGACGTGCGCATCACGAAGGGGAAGGTCGTGCTGTACAAGGCGGTGCCATGACGCCGAACTGCGAGGGCGGTGCGCGAGGAGGCGGACGATGAGTCGGCGCATCCTCGTGGTCGACGACGAACTGGGCATCCGCGACGCGCTGTCGCAGCTCCTCGAGTACGAGGGCTACGAGGTCCGCACGGAGGCGTCGGGCGCGGCGGCCCTCGCGGCGTACGAGCAGTTCCGGCCCCAGCTCACCTTCCTCGACGTGAAGATGGCCGGCATGGACGGGCTCGAGACGCTGCGCAAGCTGCGCGCGTTCGACGCCGCGGCCATCGTCGTGATGATCAGCGGGCACGCCACCATCCAGAATGCGGTGGAGGCCACGCAGGGCGGCGCCTACGACATCATGGAGAAGCCGCTCGACACCGACCGCATCCTCGTGACGCTGCGCAACGCCATCGGGCACCTCGCGCTGCGCGAGGAGAACGCCCGGCTGCGCGAGGTCGTCGAGCAGACGTATGAGATCGTCGGACGGTCGCACGCGGTCCGCGCGCTCATCGAGACCATCGACCGCGTGGCCGCCACCGACGCGCGCGTGCTCATCACCGGCGAAAACGGCACCGGCAAGGAACTCGTCGCGCGCGCGCTGCACCGCCAATCCGGCCGAGCGAGGGGGCCGTTCGTCGAGGTGAACTGCGCCGCGATCCCCAGCGAGCTGATCGAGAGCGAACTCTTCGGGCACATGAAGGGCTCGTTCACCGGGGCGGTGCAGGATCGGGCCGGCAAGTTCGAGCAGGCCGATGGCGGCACGCTCTTCCTGGACGAAGTGGGCGACATGTCGCTCGCCGCGCAGGCCAAGGTGCTGCGCGTGCTCCAGGACGGCGAGGTGACGCGCATCGGCGGCGCCAAGCCGCGCAAGGTGGACGTACGCGTGCTCGCCGCCACGAACAAGCGCCTCGAGGAGGAGATCGCCGCCGGGCGCTTTCGCGAGGACCTGTACTATCGGCTCAACGTCGTGCCGGTGGTCGTGCCGCCGCTGCGCGAGCGGCGCGACGACATTCCCGTGCTCATCCAGCACTTCCTCGACCAGTTTGCGCCCTCGGGCGCGACGGCGCGCGGCATGGAGCAGGCCGCGGCCGACCGGCTGGCGACGCTCGACTGGCCCGGCAACGTGCGCGAGCTGCGCAATACGATCGAGCGCCTCCTCATCCTGTCGCGCGGTTCGCAGGTGACCGTTGCCGACGTCGAGCGGCTCGTCGGTGCGCGCGCCACCGAGGGCTCGTCGCTCGGCGCGCTCGACGCGTGCCGCACGTTTGAGGAGTTCAAGCTCGCGGCCGAACGCGCGTTCCTCCTCGTCAAGCTGCGCGAGCACGACTGGAACGTGGCGGAGACGGCGCGGGTGCTCGACATGCCCCGGTCGAACCTTTACAAGAAGATCGAGCGCCATGGCCTGGCGCGGGAGCAGGGATGACGGATCGCAACTGGGACGCCGAGCTGAAGAAGATCGACCGTCAGCTCGAATCGGTGAGCGACGAGGCGATGTTCCCGACGAAGACGGCGAAGGGGCCGCAGGCCCAGGCGCAGGCGGTCGGCGCCCAGCAGAGCACGACGACGTGGGGCGTCTTCCTGCGCCTCTCGCTCACCGTGGCGCTGGGCGTGGGCATGGTCTTCTGGCCGTACAGCGCGCGGTGCGGGCTCGGCCTTGCCGGCTACCTCGGCGCCGTGTCGGCGCTCGTCGTGAGCGGCATCTGGTCGTCGGTGTGGACGTTCCGCCACCGCGCAGCCAAGGCGCACACGCTCGCGCTCCTGCTCGTGCTCTGGGGGCTCGTCCTCGCGTCCATCGAGGTGCTGCCGCGCACCGGCTACGCCAAGCCGACGGCGGGGCATCCGGCCACGTGGAGTTGCGCGAAGTAGGCAGCGCGTGGTGCCACGATAGCGAACGAGCGCTGGCGGGTGCCAGCGCTCGTTTCGCAGGTTCGCCGCGCTACTTCGGTACGACTCCGGTGATTACCACCTTGAAGCTCGGCACCGGACCTTCGGGAACGACCACGGTGTCGCGCGGCGGAAATCCCATCACTTCAAACCAGTAGACCATTTGGGCGAGTTGTTTCACATTGCGCCCGCCGGAGCGCGCGGGCAAGAAGCGGAGCCCCGGTATCGCACCCTGAACGGCGAGAGTCAACAACGCGTGGCTGGAGCGCACCACTTTCAGCGTTTCGGGAATCGGCAAGCCGGTTGTGTCGACCACCATCTGCACGATCGTGACTCCACCGACGCCGGCGCTCTTCAAGATTTCGGGATAGCGCGGCGCCATGGATCCCGGCGCCAGCGCCACCGGGGCGTCGTTCGGGCGCGAGGTGGGTCCCTTCTTCGTCTCTGGAGACGAGGTGCTCGTCCAGACCTCCACGCGCCTCGCCGGCTTCTTCGTGGTGTCCTGTGCGACAATGAGCCGCAGCGGTTCCGTTCGCTTCTTCGTCGTGTCCTGCGCGAGTGAAACGGGAGGCATGAGTGGGCGCGCACTCAGCGATGAGACGGCGGGAAGAACAACCGTTGGCGGGGTCGCGGCCGCGCGCGGCACGCCAACGGGATCAGGTGGAGATGAGCGAGGCGTCGCCACACTGGCAGCGCCTGGCGCGGATGGCATCCACGCGCGCACACTGGCCAGCTCACGCGCCAGGACGGGCGAAGCGGAGAGTGCGCCGAGCGCGAGCGCGATCAGCGCGAACGCGGCGGCGCGAAGGACGCGACGTGCAGGAGGCGTGCTGTGCATGGCTGCGATCCTGAGTGGTAGGGTGTTCGGAGCGCCAGCGATCATCGAGGCAAAGGCCGTCGCGCCTTGGCGTTGGGAGATGAGAAGCAGGAGGTGCGCGTAGCGGCGGCGGTCGGTGCCGGCGCGCACGACGCGATGGTCGCAGTCGAGCTCGGTGGCGGTGCGCAGGCGACGCAAGATCCACCAGAGGCTCGCGTTCCATGGGAAGAGCGCGACGAGCAACCACGCGACGGTGAGCACCGCGGGATCAGCGCTCCTCACGTGCTCCACCTCATGCCGGACCACGAGTTCGCGCATGGGGGTGTCGAGCTCGAGCGACCACCTCGGCAGGACGATGCGCGGCCGCACGATACCGAAGGCGGCAGGGCCGACGCTCGAGGTGATGAGGACATGGCGTCCCACGATCGTGTGTGGCTCAGCGCTTCGGGCGAGGCGGTGCAGCGCCAACAGTCCCACCACGGCGCGCGCGAGCAGAAGCACGGAGAGGGCGACCCAGAGCACGAGCAGCGGGCTGTCGAGTGCCACGAGGCGATCGCGGAGGCTTGGCGCGTCGACAAGCGCAACGGCCGTTCCGGCGGCACTCGTGACGGCCTCGGAGATCGTCACTTGATCCGTGGCCGACGGGACGAGTGGACGCGCGAGCACCGGAGCGAGCAGCGGCCAGGCGCAGGTCACCACGAGCGCGAGCACCCACACGTGGCGTCCCTGTCGGTTCAACAAGCGAAAGACACGTTCCGTAGCGAGCGCCGTGCCGCCGGCGAGCAGCCCGAGTGCAGTCGCAACGAGCATCCAGGTGGCGATCATGGCAACCTCCGTTTGCCTGGGCTGTGCGCCGCAATGCGCTCCGCCATGGCACGCAGTTCGGAGGCGTCGAGGCTGTGATCATCCACCAGCCGCGCAAGGAGCGCTTCGGGAGAGCCGCCAAAGAAGCCGGCCAGCATGCGGTGCAGGGCGGTGCGCTGTGCCGTGCGCTGGGCAATGCGCGGGTAGTAGCGATGCGCCCGTCCCTCAATCTCGCGGCGGAGCAGGCCCTTGCCCTCGAGGTTGCGAAGAATCGTGAGCACGGTCGTGTAGGCGAGGTCCGCGTCGAGCAGTTCGCGGATTTCGCCCACCGTGCCGCTCCCATGTTCCCAGAGTAGGGCCATCACGTCGAGCTCGCGGCTGCCGAGCGAGAGTTCGTCCATCGGGCCTCCTCGTGACGCAGAAGTACTAGGTTGGTAGTAGCAGTATGTGCGTTCCCCGCGGTTTTGTCAACTATGCACATAGTACATGTGGTGGCGGGGGGAAGCTCGCCGGCTACGGGCGGGCGCAGCGGCTGTCATCTGATAGCTGACAACGACTGTCAGCATTTCGCGACGGGCGGGTGACGAGGGGCAAGGGTTAGATTTCAAGGCAGCGCGACCGCCGCCCTGCTGTCTGAGCGGCGTCCATCTCCCGTCTGCCATCTCCCGTCTCCCGTCTCCATTTCATATGACCAAGTTCAAGTCCTTCATCGCCGGCGAGTGGGTCGAATCCTCCACCGGCGAATACGTCGAGAATCGCAACCCCGCCGACACCCGCGACCTGATCGGGCTCTTCCCCAAGGGCGACGCGTCCGACGTGAATCGCGCCGTCGAAAGCGCCAAGAAGGGGTTCGCCCTCTGGAAGGCCGTGCCGGCGCCAGCACGAGGCGACATCCTGCGGCGCGTGGGCGATATCCTGGTCCGTCGCAAGGACGAGGTCGCCGACCTGATGACGCGCGAGATGGGCAAGCCGATCGCCGAGACCAAGGGTGACGTGCAGGAAGGCATCGACACCGCCTACTACGCCGCCACCGAAGGGCGCCGCCTCTTCGGCCACACCGTGCCGAGCGAGCTGCGCAACAAGTGGGCGATGTCGTTCCGCCGGCCGATCGGCGTGGCCGGCATCATCACGCCGTTCAACTTCCCGCTCGCGATCCCGACGTGGAAGATCTTCCCGGCGCTGCTCTGCGGGAACTCGGTGGTGTTCAAGCCGGCCACCGACGTGCCGCACACGGGGCACGTGCTCGTCGAGATCCTGCTCGAGGCCGGCCTGCCGCCCGAGGTGATCCAGCTCGTGCACGGCCCGGGCCGGGTCGGCAACGCCATCGTGAATCACCCGGACGTGGCGCTCATTTCGTTCACCGGCTCCACGGAGACCGGGAGCAAGATCGGCGAAGTGTGCGGGCGCATGCACAAGCGCCTCTCGCTCGAGATGGGCGGCAAGAACGCGATGACCGTGCTGAACGACGCCGACCTCGACCTCGCGCTCGACGGCGTGCTCTGGGGCGCCTTTGGCACCACCGGCCAGCGCTGCACGGCGACGAGCCGCCTCATCGTGCAGGAAGGCGTGCACGACAAGTTCGTGCAGATGCTCGTGGACCGCGCGTCGAAGTTGAAGCTCGGCGACGGCCGCAAGAAGGGGACCGACGTCGGCCCGATGGTGAACCAGTCAGGCGTCGAGAACGTCGAGAACTACGTCCAGATCGGGAAGAGCGAAGGCGCCACGCTCGTGCTCGGCGGCCAGAAGGCCACCGGCGGCGACCTCGACCACGGCTACTTCTACCAGCCGACGATCTTCACGAACGTGAAGGCGGGGTCGCGCCTGGAGCAGGAGGAGATCTTCGGCCCGGTGCTCAGCGTCATCAAGGTGAAGGATTATGCCGAGGCCTTCACGGTGAACAACGACGTCGCGTACGGCCTGTCGTCGGCGGTCTACACGCGCGACGTGAACATCGCGTTCCAGGCGCTGCAGCAGCTCGACAACGGCATCACCTACATCAACGCCCCCACCATCGGCGCCGAGGCGCACCTGCCGTTCGGCGGCGTGAAGGCGACGGGCAACGGCCACCGCGAAGGCGGCTGGGAAGTCTACGAGTTCTTCTCGGAGACGAAGGTGGGATACATCGATTACTCGGGGGCGCTGCAGCGGGCGCAGATTGACAACTACTAGGGATCTGAGGAGAAGTGCAGGGGTATAGTAGGAGAGAGGAGTGGAGTGACCGGTGAGGGGAAGGGGGCGGGCCACTCGGCCCGCCCCCTGTCCCATCCCCCTCTCTCCACTCCTCCCTCCTTCCGAACCCCTGCACCCCTCCTCCACCCTTGTTTCTGCCTTTGCTCGCGGCTAACTCCCAACTACACCCATGACTGGCACCCCCCTCCCTCCCAATCCGCCCGAGCCGCCCCTGGTGAGCGGCGAGCCGGCGTTCGGCCCGACGCCGCGGCGCAGCCGCTGGCGTCCGCTGCACGTGCTCTGGGAGTGGGCCAAGTCCATGACGACGGCGCTCCTGTTGTTCCTCGTGGTGCGCACGTTCCTCGTGGAAGCGTTCAAGATCCCGAGCGGGTCCATGGAAGGCACACTCCTCGTGGGCGACTTCCTGCTCGTGAACAAGCTCGTCTACGGCGCCGAGGTGCCCTTCACGCACGCGCGCCTGCCGGCGGTACGAGCGCCGCAGCACGAGGACGTGATCGTCTTCCGGTGGCCGCAGGATCCGACCAAGGACTTCGTGAAGCGCGTGGCCGGGCTGCCCGGCGACACGCTGGGCATGGTGGACGGCGTGCTGCAGCGCAACGGCCACGCCCTGCGCGAGCGCTACTCCTCGCATACGGAGCCGGGGTCGGATCCGGCGGGCGAGGAGTTCCGCTGGCAGCGGCGCTACCTGGTGGGGCGCGCGCGCGCCGGCCGCTCGTACCATCCGTCGCGCAACAACTGGGGCCCGCTCGTCGTCCCCCCGGCGCACCTCTTTGTCCTCGGCGACAATCGGGACAATTCGCTCGACAGCCGCTACTGGGGCTTCGTCCCGGACTCGCTGGTGAAGGGGCGTCCGATGTTGGTCTACTTCAGCTACGCGCCCGACAGCGCCTCCCCCGTTCCCTTCTTGACAAAGGTCCGGTGGCAGCGACTGGGGACGCGCATCCGCTGACGGGGTGGACTTCCGGACGGTCGCGTCGCGCACCACATTCCGCACCGTATGATTGATCCATCAGAGCGCACGAGCCGAGCTCGCGGCCCGGGCCACCGCAAGAAACACCAGGCCGAGGAAGGTTCGCTCGACCAGTACTTGCGCGACATCAGTGTCTTTCCGCTGATCACGCGCGAGGACGAGGTGGACCTCGCCCAGCGCATCCGCTCCGGGGACCAGGAAGCGCTCGACAAGCTCGTGCGCTCCAACCTCCGCTTCGTCGTCTCGGTCGCCAAGAAGTACCAGAACCAGGGCGTCTCCCTGAGCGACCTGATCAACGAGGGCAACCTCGGCCTGATCCGCGCCGCGCACAAGTTCGACGAGACCAAGGGGATCAAGTTCATCTCCTACGCGGTCTGGTGGATTCGGCAGGCCATCCTCCAGGCGCTCGCCGAGCAGTCGCGCATCGTGCGCGTGCCGCTCAACCGCGCCGGGACGCTGCACCGCATCGGCAAGCGCGCCAGCGCGCTGCTCCAGGAGCTGGGGCGCGAGGCGACCCACGCCGAGATCGCCGACGGGATGGACATCACCGAAGAGGAAGTTGCGCGGACGATGCTCATCTCGCAGACGCACCTCTCCCTCGATGCGCCGATGTCGCCGGGCGAGGACAACCGCCTGCTCGACTACCTGCCCGACACCGAGAGCCGGACCCCCGACGAGGAGACGTTCGAGAAGGCGCTCACCGAGTCCATCCATGACGCGCTGCGCGGGCTCAAGGAGCGCGAGGCCAAGATCCTGCGCCTCTACTTCGGCCTCGACGGCGCCGAGCCGATGACGCTCGAGGAGATCGGCGAGGTGCTGAACATCACCCGGGAGCGGGTGCGGCAGATCAAGGAGAAGGCCTTGTCTCGCCTGCGGCATATTAGCCGGGCGAAGGCCCTGGAGTCGTACTTGGGGAGTTAGAGAGACAACAGAAAGACAACAGAGAGACAACAGAGGCGCGGACGGAGTTCCGCGCCTTCCTTTTTGCCCCCCGAAGGTTTCGATTTCAGCAATCCCCACTCGTCATCGCCAATCGGAATCCGCAGTCCCAATCCGAGCTCCCACTCCCCAATCCGCATGGCCTCCTCGTTCAGCTTCGACGTCACGACTGGTGTTGACCTCCAGGAAGTCGACAATGCCGTCAACCAGGCGCAGAAGGAGTCGGCGCAGCGCTACGACTTCAAGGACGCCCGCGTGCTGACCATCGAGTTCGCGCGCGCCGAGGGCGTCATTCGGCTGCACACCGATCACGACATGCGGATGCGGGCGCTCTTCGACATCGTCCAGTCCAAGCTGATCAAGCGCGGCGTGCCGGTGAAGAACCTCGAGGTGGGCGACAACGTCCCCGCCGGCAACGACACGCTGAAGAAGGAGATCACGCTCAAGCAGGCGCTCGACACCGAGACGGCCAAGAAGGTCGCGGCCGCCATCAAGGAGGCGAAGCTCAAGAAGATCCAGGCTTCCATCCAGGGCGACCAGGTGCGCATCAGCGGCACCGACAAGGACACCCTGCAGGAGGCCATGGCCCTGCTGCGCCGCGGCGACTACGGCGTCGATCTCAAGTTCGGGAACTACCGTTGAAGTTTGCCGTCGTCACCCTCGGCTGCGACAAGAACACCGTAGACAGCGAGCGCTACGTGGCGGAGCTGCGCGCGCACGGCGGTGAACCGGTGGAGGCGCTGGCCGACGCGGAGCTGATCGTCGTCAACACCTGCGGGTTCATTGACGCCGCCAAGAAGGAATCGCTCGATGCCATCATCGAGGCCGCGGACCGCAAGGGCGACGGCGTCTGCCAGACCGTGGTGGCGGTGGGATGCATGGTGGAGCGCCACAAGGCGGAGATGCAGGCCGCGCTCCCCGAGGTGGACCTCTTCCTCGGCGCGTCGGAGACCGACCGGCTGGCGGTGGAGCTGCACGCGCGCGGCCTCATCGGCGATCCGGAGACGCTGCATCCCGGCGTGCGCCTGTACACGGGCGACACCCCGTGGGTGCGGTATCTCAAGCTGAGCGAGGGGTGCGACCACGGATGCGCCTTCTGTGCGATTCCCCTGATGCGCGGCAAGCACCGGTCGTTCGCGCTGGATGACATCGTGCGCGAAGCACAGTTGCTGGAGATGCAGGGCGCGCGCGAGGTGAACCTCGTGGCGCAGGACCTCGCGCACTACGGCCGCGACCGCCGCGACGGCGTGCGACTGCCGGAGGTCCTGCGCGCGCTGGTGCGCGAGACCTCCATTCCGTGGATCCGCAACATGTACCTCTACTCGGCCGGCATCACGCCCCCGCTGCTGGAGGTCATCGCCAACGAACCGCGCATCGTGCCGTATCTCGACATGCCAATCCAGCACGCCTCGGACACCGTGCTCGAACGCATGCGCCGCCCGGAGCGGCAGAAGAGCATCCGCGAAAAGGTGGCGCGCTTCCGCGAAGCCGTGCCCGGCGTCGCGATTCGCACCACCTGCATCGTCGGGTTCCCGGGCGAAACCGACGAGGACTTCGCCCAGCTGCTCGACTTCCTCACCGAGATCGAGTTCGAGCGCGTGGGCGCCTTCACGTATTCGCCGCAGCAGGGGACGCGTGCGGCCGAGATGGTGGACGACGTGCCGGACGGCGTGAAGCGCGAGCGGCTGGAGCGTGTGCAGGAACTCCAGCGGCACATCACCGCGGAGCGCTACGAGTCCCGCGTCGGCGCGCGCGCCCGCGTGCTGGTGCAGGAGTCGGCGGCCGGCGAGCATCCGGCGTCGGGGCGCCTGCCGTGGCAGGCGGATGACATCGACGGCATTACGTGGCTCGACGGTGACGCGCCGGCGGGACGCTTCGCCGAGGTGGAGGTGATGGAGGTCGTATATGACTACGACTTCAAGGCGCGCGTGATCGGCGTGGACGAGGCGCCGGCGCCACGGGCGGCGGCGGGGCGCGCCCTCCCCGTGATGTCGTCGAGCGTCGGGAGCTACGGCCGCTGATGTGGCGCCGCCTGGCGGCCGGGGCCGCGCTCGTGCTCATCGGGGCCTGCGTCACGACGCGGCTCGGTGTGCCGACGGAGGAAGAGCCCATTCGCGTGATCGGCCTGCCGCCGTCGAAGTCTGACACGCTGCCCGCTCCGGTGGCGCGGCCCGAGGAGATGCCCCGCGACGAGGCGCCGGACTTCCGCCGGGAGGGCGATCGCGACGTGCGGGTCTCGCTCGCCAACGCCGTGGAGTCCCCCGGCATTGCCGCCACCGGCGCCTGGCGCCTGTTTGATGAGCGGGAGAGCGTGCTGGTGCGCGGCCGTCCCGGCGAGGGGTGGACGTTGGAACTCAGCGACCGCCGGTTGCGCGCGGTCCGCACCGACGGCTTCGCGACGGCGTGGAGACCCGTGCCGCTCGTCCTGCGCGCCGATCGCGCCGATGAGTTCGTGCTGTTCAACGGCAAGCGCTATCGCGGCGTGCTGCGCTTTCACGCGGCCGACGACGGCGTGCGCGTGATGGTGGTCAACGGGCTCGGCGTGGAGCAGTACCTGCGCGGCGTCGTGCCGCTCGAGATTGGCGGGCGCACCGCGGCGGAGGCGGCGGCCGTGGAAGCGCAGGCGGTGGCGGCGCGCTCGTACACGTACGTGCGCCTGGCTGCGGCGGGCGGACGCGCGGCGCGGCACGTCAACTACGACCTCGTGGCCGGCACGTCGGACCAGGTGTACGGCGGCGTGGACGCCGAGCGCGCGTTCAGCGATGCGGCCGTCGCGCGGACGTCCGGTTTGGTGCTCAAGTACGGCGGACGCACGGTGGATGCGCCCTACTCGGCGTCTTGCGGCGGCGAGACCGCGAGCGCCGACGAAGTCTGGCGCACCGGCGCCCAGGGGTACCTGCGGCGCGTGAGCGACCGCATTCCCGGCACGCAGCGCTACTACTGCGATCCGGCCCCGCGCTTTGCGTGGACGCGCACCCTCGAGTCGGCGGAGCTGGACGCGGCGCTGCGCCAGTACCTGCGCAGCTACGTCAGCGTTCCCGCCGCGGGACCCGGGCACGCCACCAGCGTGACGGTCGAGGCGCGCACGCCAACCGGGCGCGTCGGTGCGATGCGAATCGAGACGGAGACCGGCCGTTACACGCTGCGCGGGAACGACGTGCGGTATGTGCTGCGACCGCCCGGTGGCGAGATCCTGAACAGCACCTATTTTTCGCTCGAACCCGAGCACGGCCCGGGCGGCTCGCTGCGGCGGCTCGTCATCCGCGGCAACGGATGGGGCCACGGCATCGGCATGTGCCAGTGGGGAGCGATCGGCCGCGCGCGCGCCGGGCAGGATTTCCGCACCATCTTGCGCACGTATTACCCGGGCACCGACCTCGGCCCGGCCAGCTGACTCCGACCATGAGCTCCAGACGTCTCGTGAACGCCACCCGCGCCGCCCTCGCCCTGCTTTTCGCCGTCGCCAACGCGCTGCCGTCGCAGGCGCCGCCGCCGGCGGCCGTGAGTGCTGACACCGTAGCGGCGCAGCGCCTGCAAGTGTCCCTGCTCACCTTCGGGCAGGGAACGGCCGTCTTCGAGCGGTTCGGGCACAACGCCATCCGCATCCACGATCCGCTGATCGCGCTCGACATCAGCTGGAACTGGGGGATGTTCTCGTTTGACGAGCCCAACTTCCTGGGCCGGTTCCTGAGCGGCACGTCGCGCTACTGGGTCGAGGGCTTTGGGACGGTGCCGCTGCTCGCCTACTATCAGGAGAACGACCGCCACACGGTGGAGCAGGTGCTGAACCTCAGCGCGGCGCAGAAGCTGGAGCTGCTGCGGTTCGTGCGCTGGAACGAGCTCGAGGAGAACAAGTACTACGCGTACGACTACTTCCGCGACAACTGCTCGACGCGCGTGCGGGATGCGCTGGACCGCGTGCTCGGAGGCACCCTCAAGCGCGCGTGGAGCGATTCGCTGAGCACGTACACATTCCGCAGCGAGGCGCTGCGGCTCACCGAGGGCACGCCGCTCAGCCGACTGGGCATCGACATCGCGCTTGGGCCTCCGGCCGACCGCCGCATGACGGCTTGGGAAGAGATGTACGTCCCGATGCGCCTCCGCGACCGTATCCGCGGCCTCACGGTGCCAGGCCCCGGCGGCGCGCCCGTGCCGCTCGTCACGAGTGAGCGCGTGGTCTTCGCCTCGCTGCGCGACCCAGAAGCGGCCGCGCCGAGTGCGCTGCCCGGTCTCTATGTGGTCGTGGTACTCGGGACGCTCGTGCCGCTCGCCCTCTTCGGCGGCCTGGCGTTCCTGAGTGCGCTGCGCGGCCGGTGGCCCGGTGCGCAGCGGATCTCACGGTTCGCCATCGCCGGCATCGCGGCAGTGTGGTACGCCGCCACGGGCCTCATCGGGCTCGCCGTGATCTTCATGGAGCTCTTCTCGAAGCACGTCTTCTGGTACGGCAACTGGAACGTGCTCCTGCTCTCCCCGCTGGGGCTCGCGGCCGCGTGGTTCGTGCCGCGTGCGATCGTCGGCGGGCGCGGCGCGCGCGCCGCGCGCTGGCTCGCCGGCCTCTGCGGTGCAGGCGCGCTCAGCGCGCTCGGCCTCTCGGTGTCGGGGGCGATCGGCCAGTCCACCGGGGCGGTCGTTGTGGCCTTCGCGCCGGCCACGATGTACCTGGCGCTGCTGGTGCCGGCGCTGACGCTCATCCGGCCGGCGCGGACGTGACGCACGCCGTCGGCATTGATGTCGGCGGAACGTTCACCGACCTCGCCGCGATAACGGACGACGGGCGTGTGGTGGCCCGCAAAGTGCTCAGCACACCCGCCGACCAGAGCGAGGGCGTCGCTGCCGCGCTCGACGCCTTCGCGGCGGCGCCCGGCGCCATCGGGCGCATCGCCCACGGGACGACGGTGGTGACCAACCTCCTCCTCGAGCGGCGCGGGGCGCGCGTGGTGCTCTGCGCCACCGAGGGGGCCACGGATCTCCTGGAGCTTCGCCGGCAGGAACGCGCCTCCCTCTATAACCTGTCGGCGCATCACCCGGCGCCGCTCGTCGCGCCCGCCGATGTCGTCGCCGTGCGCGAGCGCCGCGAACCCGAGGGCGTGCGCGTCGCGCTCACTGACTCAGAAATCGCGCGCGTGGTCGACGAAGTGAAGGCGCGCGCCCCGCAGGTGGTGGTGATCGCGCTGCTGCACGCGTACGCCGACGGCGCCCATGAGGTGCGGCTCGCTCAAGCGCTGGAAGCCGCGCTCCCGGGTACGGAGATCATCTGCGCGCACCACGTGCTTCCCGAGATCCGCGAATACGAGCGGACGGCGACGGCCGTGGCCGAGGGCTACGCCCGGCCCGCTGTTGCGAAGTACCTCGCGCGGCTCGGCCAGGCCGTCGGCGCACGCGGACATCCGGCTCCGAGCGTGATGACGTCGGGTGGCGGCATGCGCACCGCCGCCGAGGCGGCGCGCGCGGCCGCGTCGCTCGCCCTCTCTGGGCCGGCGGGCGGCGTGGTGGGAGCGGCGGCCGTGCTACGCGCCGCGGGCTTCGACCGGGCGCTCACGATCGACATTGGCGGCACGAGCGCCGACGCGGGGCTCATCCTCGACGGCGAGCCGCTCGTCGAGTCGGGCGGCGATGTGGCGGGCGTGCCGATCGCGTTGCCGCGCGTGCTCGTGGACACGGTGTCGGCCGGCGGTGGTTCCATTGGGTGGATGGACGACGGCGGTGCGCTGCGGGTGGGACCGCGCAGCGCCGGCGCCGTGCCCGGACCCGCGGCCTTCGGTCGCGGCGGCGAGCTGCCCACCGTGACCGACGCAAACCTCGTGCTCGGCCGCATCGTGGCGCACCGCATGAGCGGCGGCGTGCGTCTGGATGTAGCGGCGGCGAGGCGCGCGGTGGCGTCGCTCGGCGCACAACTTGGGGCGCCACTCGAGCGCACGGCCCAGGCAATGGTGAACATTGCCGACGCCGAAATGGCGCGCGCCCTGCGGCGCGTGAGCGTGGACCGCGGCGTGGACCCGCGCAGCTGCGTGCTGATGGCGTTCGGCGGCGGTGGCCCGCTGCACGCCTGCGCGCTTGCCGACCTCATCGGCGCCACGCGCGTGCTCGTGCCGCCGCACGCTGGCGTCCTGAGCGCCCTCGGCCTCGCGATGGCGCCGGAGCGCCGTGAGGCCGCCGCCAGCGTGATGGAGCGTACGGCGCGGCTCGACGCGACGCACATCCGAGTGCTCACGGAGCGGCTGGCCGCGGAAGTGGAAGGCGCCGTGCGGGCGTGGACGACACGCACGCGCTACGTGGGGCAGGGCTACGAGCTCGACGTGCCGTGCACCCCGGGCGAGGATGGCGCGACCATCGCCGCCCGGTTCGTGGAGCGGCACAGCGCGCGCTACGGTTTTGTGCTCGACCGGGACGTGGAAGTGGTGTCCATGCGCCATACGGCGAGTTCCCGCGCGGAGACGGTGCGCTTCGGGCGGCAGGGTGCGTCGTCGTGGAACGACCGCGACCTCCTGGACGACGGCGCGACGTGCTCGGCGGTCGTGCCGGGCGAGGCTGTGGTCACGCTGCCGGACGCAACACTGTTCGTCGCGCCGGGGTGGCGAGCCCGGGCGCTGGAGATCGGCGGCTGGCTGATGGAGCGTGCGTCATGAGCGCGCGCCGCTCGCAGGAGGCGCCGTGAGTGGCTTTGATCCGCTGGCCATTCGCGTCTTCGCGTCGAGCGTGGCGATGATCGCCGAGGAGATGGGTGCCGTTCTCACCCGCGGCTCGCTGTCGCCCAACATCCGCGAACGGCGCGACGCCTCGTGCGCGCTCTTCGACGCCGACGGCCGCATGATCGCCCAGGCAGCGCATATCCCCGTGCACCTGGGGGCCATGCCGGAGGCGGTGCGCGCGGTGCGCGACCGCGGTCCCGCTGCCGGCGACGTCTGGCTGCTCAATGATCCCTATCACGGTGGCTCGCACCTGCCCGACCTCACGCTGGTCGAGGCGATCGCCGAGGAGGGGCGCATCGTGGGTTATGCGGCCGTGCGCGCCCATCACGCCGACGTCGGCGGCATGAGTCCCGGTTCCATGCCCTTCGGGGCCACGGAACTCGTGCAGGAGGGGCTGGTGCTCCCACCGGTGCGTCTTGCTCCCGGCGGCATGCTCGACGAATCACTCCTCGCGCTTGTGCTGGCCAACGTGCGCACACCCTCCGAGCGGCGCGGCGACCTCGCCGCGCAGCAGTCGGCCTGCCACGCGGGAGCCGCCGGATGGCGCGCGCTGCGCGCGCGCAGCGGCGCCGCGCATGTCGAGGCTGGCGCGTCGGCCCTGCTCGATTACGCCGAGCGTCGTGCCGTCGCGCGCCTGCGCGACCTGGGCGACCTCGACGCCGAGGCCGAGGACTTCCTGGAGGGCGACGGCGTCACCGACGACCTCGTCCCCGTGCGCGTTCGGCTGCGTGTGCGGGACGGTCGCCTGACCCTCGACTTCCACGGCACGAGTCCGCGCGTGCGCGGCAACATCAACTGCCCCGTGGCCGTGACGCGCGCCGCCGCGCTCTTCGTGCTGCGATCGCTGCTCGACGACGACGTGCCGACCAACGACGGGATCGCGCGGCCCATCGATATCATCACGCCGGACGACTGCTTCATCGCCGCGCGTTGGCCCAGCGCCGTGGCCGCCGGCAACGTGGAGACGTCGCAACGCATCACCGACCTGCTGTTCGCGGCGCTCGCCAAGGCCGGCGTGGCCGCGCCGGCGCAGGGGCAGGGGACCATGAACAACGTCACCTTCGGCGGCGCCGGCTGGACGTTTTATGAAACGCTGGGCGGCGGGCAGGGGGCGAGTGACCGCGGCCCGGGGCCCAGCGCCGTCCACGTGGGGATGAGCAATACGCGCAACACGCCCATCGAGGCGCTGGAACAGGCGTATCCGATCCGGATCGACGAATACGCGATCCGCCGCGGCTCAGGGGGCAGCGGCCGGAACGCCGGCGGCGACGGCGTCGTGCGCCGCTATCGCGTGCTCGAGCGCTGCACGGTGACGCTGCTCTCCGAGCGTCGCGTGCGCGCACCGCGCGGCTCGCACGGCGGCGGCGACGGTGCCCCGGGGCGCAACCTGCTGAATGGCGCGGCGCTCCCAGCGAAGTGTCGCCGCGAGTTGCAGCCGGGCGACGTACTGACCATCGAGACGCCGGGCGGCGGGGCGTATGGGGGTTAAGCCGTCACGCGTGTCTCTGTGATTAACACCCCGTTCCCCTTCTCGCGTGTAGCGCCGCGCCGCCGGTGGTGACAGGTTTGTCCGACCTCACCAAGCCTCCCCCATGAAGAAGATCATTCTCGCGCTCGCCGGCCTCGGCGTCCTGCTGGCCATCATCGTGGTTGGCAACACGGCACGACTGGCCGGCGGCGCTGCGTCGTCAGCCGTCGCGCTCGTCCCCGTGCCCGTGGACTCCTCCGGCGCCGTTGGACGCCTGGCCGCCGCCGTGCGCTTCGAGACGGTCAGCTTCGAGGAGGGGACGCGCGTCCCGGATAGCGCCGCGTTCCGTGCGCTGCACGAGCATCTGCGCGCGAGCTTCCCACTGGTGCACGAGCGCCTCGCGCGCGAGACGGTCGCCGGGCTCTCGTTGCTCTACACGTGGCGCGGGGCCGACACGACGCTGGCCCCTGTCGTCCTGATGGGGCATCTCGACGTCGTGCCGGTCATTCCCGGAACCGAGTCGCAGTGGACGCAACCGCCGTTCTCCGGTGCCGTGGCTGACGGCCACATCTGGGGGCGCGGTACGCTCGATGACAAGGTGTCGGTGCTGGCGGTGCTCGAAGGGGCCGAGGGGGCCCTGCGGGCCGGGTTCCAGCCGAAGCGCACCATCTACTTTGCGTTCGGGCACGACGAGGAAGTGGGCGGGAGCGGCGCTCGTGCGCTGAAGGCCGCCCTGTTGGCGCGGGGCATGCGGCCGCCGGCGCTCGTGCTCGACGAGGGCGGCGCCCTGCTTCCCGGCTCAATGGTGGGCACCAAGGGGACGGTGGCTCTCATCGGCGCCTCGGAGAAGGGGTTCCTGTCGCTTCAGTTGACCGTGAAAGGGGCCGGCGGGCACTCGTCCACACCGCCGGCGCACACGGCCATTGGTCGTCTGGCGACGGCCATCACGCGCCTCGAGGGGGCGCCGTTCCCGGCGGTGCTCGACGGACCCAGCCGTGAGATGATGAGCCGCCTGCGCGAAGGCATGCCGTACTCCCGACGCATGGCCCTCAGCAACCTCTGGCTCTTCGGTCCGCTCGTCGTGAACGGAATGACGGCCACACCGGCCGGCGCCGCGATGCTGCGCACCACGACCGCCGTCACCATCATCGACGGCGGCGTGAAGGCCAACGTGCTGCCCATCGACGCCAGGGCGACGGTCAACTTCCGCATCCGTCCCGGCGAGAGCATCGCCAGCGTGACGGAACGGGTGCGCGCCATCGTCGCAGACAGCGCCGTGTCCATCGAGGCCGTCGGGTTCCGCACGGAGCCGTCGCCGGTCAGCGATGCGTCAGGGGCGGGCTTCGCCGCCGTGGAGCGGTCGCTGCGCGAGGTCTACGCGGCGTCCGAGCTGATCGTGACCCCGTACCTCGTCATGGGAGGCACGGATGCGCGCAATTGGGCGGACGTCAGCAACCAGACCTTTCGGTTCCTGGCCGTGCCGATGACCGAGGACGCGCTGACGCGTGCCCACGGCACCAACGAGCGTGTCAGTCTCGCGGGGTACCTGACGGCCGTGAGGTTCTACGATCGACTGTTGCGCAACACCGACAAACTGTAGGCGCCCCACGACGCAACGGGGCCCCGGAGTGATGTCACTCCGGGGCCCGGTGTGCTCCGTCGGGCGGGCTACTGGTGCGTTGGCGCGTGGGTGGCCCGCTTTCGTGCCTCGCTGAGATAGCCCGGCGCGATGTCGAGCAGGTTGGCGATCTTGCGCAACAGCACAGACTCGCGGTCTTCCACCTGACCGTCGGCGAGGATGACGCCGTACATCACTTCGGCGAGCACCACGCGCTGCCCGACGTCGAGGTGCTCGGCGATCATGTGCGTGAACTGGAAGTGGTCCACCGCCCGGTTGCGCCTTCTCTCCGCCAGCTCGAGCAGTCCCTTCACGCTCGGCAGGTCGAGGTTGAAGTGCCGGCTCAAGGCCGACTCGATGTGCTCGCGCTCAGGGGGCGTAAAGTCCCCATCGGCGTACGCGAGATCCAGCAGCAGCGCGGTGGCTGCCAGCTGGATTTCGTCGTGCGGCGATTCCGCGGGGGTAGCCGAAATCTCCACCGACCTGCGTTGGCGGATGAACTGGCGCAGTGGGTCGAGCATGTCACACAAGAGACGACCCAACGGCGCTCGAGGTCTCGGCTACTTGTGCGTCAGGCTCCAGACGTAGGCGGCCACGGCCTGCACCTGCGGGTCGGACAGGTTCATGTTGCCCCCGCGGGGGCGCATGGCGAAGCGGTGCGAGGCGTCCTTGATGGCGGCCTGCGGCACGCCGTCGGTGATGATCTTGACGATCTCCTCGTAGCTTCCGCTCTTGAGCTGGAGCCACTGCTTGCCGTCGAGGGCCGGGGCATTCTGTGCGCCGATCCCGCCCTTGCCGTGGCAGCGCTGGCAGCTGCCGTTATTGAACAGTGAATCGCCTAGCGCCACGCTGACGGGCGTGACCTGCGGCGGACGTCGGACGCCGCGATGGCACGCGCCGACGGCGGCGAAGCCCGCGGCGAGCAGGACGAGGAGCGAGGAGCGGTGGAGCATGGGGGCTCTCGGGTGGAGGTCTGACGGTGCCGAGACGCGTGCGCGGGCGGCCGGTTGCCGAGATTATACGTTTGACGGGGGCTGGCGCGTTGGGCCCCGGAAACCTCCTGGTGTCACTGCGGATTTACTCTCCGTCGCCAACCCGCCCGCCGCCATGGCCTCCACTGCCCCTGTTTCCGACCCGACGTCCGCCCGCCGTGCGTGGGTCAACCTCGCCTCCGTGGTCGGCACGATCACGGTGAACGCGCTGGCCAACATCATCCCGTTCAATGGGCAGAACACGGGGCAGGTCTCCGACCGCTTCCAGGTCTATTTCGTGCCAAGCGGCTACGTCTTTGCGATTTGGAGCGTGATCTACCTCGCGTGGCTCCTGTTCTGCGCGTACCCGCTGCTCCCGGCGAACCGCGGCAAGCCCCGGTTTGCCGCGCTCGGGTACTGGTTCGCGCTGAGCGGCGTCTTCAACTCGCTCTGGCTCGTTTGCTGGCACTACAACCAGTTCACGCTCAGTCTCCTCGTGATGCTTGCGCTGCTGGCGACGCTCATCGTCTGCTACCGCCGGCTGGGCGTCGGTCGCACGCCGAGTGGCGCGGTGGAGCGGTGGTGCGTGGATGCGCCGTTCGGGCTCTACCTCGGGTGGATCTCGGTGGCCACGATCGCGAACGCCGCCGACGTGCTGTGGATCAACCGGTGGGACGGCTTCGGCCTTGCGCCGCAGGTCTGGACTGCCATCATGCTCGGCGTCGCCACGCTGCTTGGCGCGGCGATGGTCTGGCGACGGCACGACGTGCTCTTCCCGCTGGTGCTGGTCTGGGCGTTCGTCGGCATCGCGGACCGGCAGAGCGGCCCCGCCGCCCTGCCGTCGCCTGAACTCGTGGTCACCGCCGCGCTGGTGGCGGCCGGGGCGTCGCTCCTGCTCGTTCTCACGGCTGTCGCGTTGCGCGTGCGTCGGGCGCGGTAGCCGCGCTCAGGCGCCCGCGATCTCCGGCGCCGCGGCGCAGTCGAGCGCGAGCACCGAGGCGCGTCGCGTTTGTGTGGTCGGCGGACGAGCGCGCAGCGCGGGTCCGCTTCCCGCCGGCCATCCCGGAGCGGGGCGGCCGTCATGGCGGTTCGCGGATGACGTCGTGGGGCGATAAGGGCGCGCGCGTCGCACGTTGGCGAACAACCTCCAAGCCCAGTTGCTTGACACCGTTCTGGCGTGTCGGGCAAACTTAGGCCCACTGTACGACCCCCCCTGCCGACGGAGCAGTTCCCCTGCCGACGACCTGTTCAAAATGCGGCGCCCCGACCGCGGCCGACGCGATCTTCTGCAGTCGGTGCGGTCTGAACTTCACACTCGAACAGTCGGCGATCCGCGCCACGCCTGCGGTGGACGCGGAGGGGGCTGCGAGCGCGGCCGGCGCCTTTGACACGCTGCGCCGGCTGAACGCCGCGCTCGCCGGCCGCTACGCGCTGGAGCGTGAACTCGGGCGCGGTGGCATGGCCACGGTGTACCTGGCCAAGGACCTGCGCCACGACCGCGACGTCGCCATCAAGGTGCTCCTTCCCGAACTCTCGGCGTCCATCGGCGCCGACCGTTTCGAGCGCGAGATCAAGCTCGCCGCCAGGCTCCAGCATCCGCACATCCTCGGGCTCTTCGACTCCGGCGTTGCCGAAGGGCTGATGTTCTACGTGATGCCCTTCGTCAAGGGCGAGACGCTGCGCGACCGCATCGACCGCGAGGGCCAGCTCCCGATTGAGGATGCGCTGCGCATCACCTTCGAGGTGGCGGATGCGCTGGGCTTCGCCCATTCGCAGGGGATCATTCACCGCGACATCAAGCCGGAGAACATTCTCCTGCAGGGCGACTATGCGCTGGTCGCCGACTTCGGCATCGCGCGCGCGGTCAGCGAAGCCGGCGGCAGCAAGCTCACGCAGACCGGCATGGCGATGGGCACCCCGGTGTACATGGCGCCGGAGCAGTCGGTGGGCGAAGTGGTGGGCCAGACGGCCGATCTCTACAGCCTGGGCTGCATGCTCTACGAGATGCTCGCCGGCGAGCCGCCGTTCACCGGCAAGAACGCCGTGGCCATCATGGCGCGCCATGCCATGGAGCAGGTGCCGAGCATTCGCATCGTGCGCGCCACGGTGCCCGAGGAGGTCGAGGAAGCGATCTTCCGCGTGATGTCCAAGGTGCCCGCGGATCGCCCGCCCAATGCGGCCGCATTCACCGAACTGCTTGGCGCACCGCTTGGTGCCACGTCCACCATGCGCGCGCGTGCGACAGCCCAGTACCGCCGGCCGACCCCCACGATGGGCGTGCCGACGACCCCGCCGCGTCCCAAGTGGTGGAACCCCGTGGGGCTGGCCGCGTTGGCGATCGTCCTCGCCGGCGCGTCGTTCGGCGTGTGGAGCACGCTCAGCGGCCGGCGCGTGTCAGCTGAGGGGCCTGAGGCGCGGCGTCTCGCCGTGCTCTACTTCCAGGACCTGAGCCGGGACTCCTCGCTCGGCCCCCTCGCCGACGGTCTCACCGAAGAGCTGATTCGCACGCTCTCGACGGCGTCGAGCCTGACGGTCATTTCCCGTTCCGGTGTCGAGCGCTTTCGCGGCGCTGATGTTCCGCCGGACAGCATCTCGAAGCTGCTGCGCGTTGGCTACCTGGTGCGCGGGGATGTGGAGCCCGACGGCGACAAGGTGCGGGTGAGCGTGCGCCTCGATGATGGGACCGGCGTGAACCTGAAGCGTGCCTCGTTCACGGGGACCGCCGTGAACCAGCTCGCGCTGCGCGACACCATCGCGGTGGTGGCTTCGGACCTCATTCGCCAGCAGATGGGCGAGGAGCTGCACCTCAAGGAGCAGAGCGTCCGCACGGCAAGCAAGGACGCGTGGCTTCTGCTGCAACGCGGCGAACAGGCGTGGAAGAATGCCGAGGCGGCCGTGGGGCGGGGGGACACGGCGGTCGTTCGCGAGAACTTCGACGCCGCCGACTCGCTGTTCGCCCTCGCCTGGCAGGCCGACCGCAAGTGGCCCGAGCCCGAGGCGCGCCGCGCGGCGCTGGCGTATCGCCGTGGGCGGCTCGCCGGGCGCGATCCCGCCGCCATCGCGCCGTGGGTGGCGCTCGGCGTCGCGCACGCCGACAGCGCACTCGCCATCGATCCGGACGACGCGGACGCCCTCGAGGCCCGCGGGTTCAACCGCTACTTCGGATGGATCTCGAACATCGAAGCGGACGCGGGCCAGAAGGCGGCGCTGCTGCGGGCGGCGCGCGCCGACCTTGAGCGCGCCACCACGCTGAACCCCCGTCAGGCCGGCGCCCACGCGATGCTCGCGTCACTATACTATCAGGTGGACGACGCGTCGCTCTCCGATGCGCTCCTTGCCGCCACCCGCGCGTACGAAGCGGATGAGTTCCTGTCGAACGCGAATGTCGTGCTCAACCGGCTGTTCACCACCAACTACGACCTCGGCAACTTCGACAAGGCGGCGCAGTGGTGCGCCACCGCACGCCAGCGGTTCCAGAAGGAGATGCGCTTCACGCGCTGCCGGCTGTACCTGCTGACCACGCGTGCTGAGCAGCCGAACATCGCCGCCGCCTGGGCCATCGCCGACTCCGCCCGGGTGCTCGCCGCGCCGAACGACACCCTCAACCGGCTGACGTCCAACATGCTCGTGGCGGCCGTCATCGCGCGCGCCTCCAAGGCCGGTCCGCCGACGTTGGCCGATAGCGCCCGGCGCCTGGTTCGTGCCTCGATTGGTGATGCGCAAATCGACAGCCCGCGTGAGCTCGCCTTCTACGGGGCGTTCGTCCACACCCTCCTCGGGGATGCGGAGGAGGCCATCCGGCTGCTCAAAGTCCACTTGGCCGCCAGCCCGAACCGCCTCCAGTCGATGCGCAACGATCCGGGGTGGTGGTTCAAGGACCTTGAGCGCGAGCCCCGCTTTCGCCAGCTCCTCGGCCTGAACTGACGACGGGAACTGACTAGAAACACGACAGGGTCGGCGGGTCGGTCGAACCTCAAATGAGTAGTAGGGGAAATGCCAGAAAAAGGCGCACTATTGCCTTACTGGACTGTAGGACGTACTATCTACGCCGATTAGGAGATTCCCCTAGTCAGCGGGACAGGTCGTCCGCATCGGCAGATTGCCGGCCATTGAGCTTGCGGGGCCTCGGAGTTGAGGCGGCCGCTCGCTCCACCCACGGTCCCCAGAGGCTCCATGCGTCGCACGTCCCTCACCGGCGTCGCTCTTGCCAGCGTAGTTGTTCTGCTCGTCGCCTGCGGTGAGTCGCCAACCGCCGGCCGCCTCCAGACCGTCGGTGAACAGGGTGCAACCGGACCGCGTCGCGGCTCCCCAGTCATCACTGCCGGCGAGTGCATCACCCTCGACGGTCTGCTCGCGCTCGCCGACAGCGCCTTTGGCGCCGGCTCGCCGGACGCGAATTCCGTGCGCGGCAAGATCAACAACATCGGGCATCAACTCGCCGCTGGTGATACCGCGGCCGCGCGCGAACAGGCATTCGGCACCGTCTCCTTCATCCTGAAGAAGCACAGGCAGAGCCCACTCCCGGGCGGGGATGCGCTGGTCGTGCGCCTCGTCAACGGCATCTTCTGCTTCGCAGGCCTCGCGATTTCGGTCACGGATCCGGCGAACAGCTTCCTGATCTATCCGTCGGACCTGCCGCAGACGCTCGTCAGCGACGACAGCCTGGCGGGCATCAAGCTCGATTCGTTCCCGGTCTCTGAGCCGACGCTCATCACCATCGCGCCGATTCCGTTCACCCAGACCGCACCGGGTTCGGGACCGCTCAGCACCAAGCTCGACCAGTATCCGGGCTTTTACTACTTCGAGAAGTTCTCCGCGACCAACGCCCCGCTGACCAGGCCGGCGGTGGTGGCCGTCTGTGCGACGGGAACCGTGCCGTCAGTGGTGCGCCCGCGCCTCCGTCTCGGCCACGACGCCAGCTACGGCTTTGAGCTGACCCCGCGCGCCGACGGATTCCTCACCTGCCCGGCGCCGGCCGTGTCCACCAGCCTGGTCGACCGGGTCTTCTCGCTGCTCAGTCCGCGCAACGCCTGGGCACAGGACGAGTTCGCCTTCTCGGGCGGTGTGGGCGGCACGGTGACGGAACTCAGCCCGTTTGCCCCCGTGGACGAGGAGGTGTCGTTCTCCGGCGGCGTCGGCGGCACCGTCACCGAACTGATTCGCTCGGGCCTTCGCAGCTACCTGTCCACCTGCACCACGGCGCAGGCTCCCGTTGGCACGCCGCTGGATCCGGACTGCCGTCCGATGGTCGTGCTCAAGACGCACCAGGGCACGCGCCTCGTCGGCGCGCCGGTCACCTTCTCCGTTGAAACAGGCGGCGGTGTCGTGGCGGTGCAGGATGCCGCCGGCAGCTGCGTGGCGCCATTTGCCTCGTCCGCACTCTCCTCCACGTCTCTCACCGGCCGTGCGGCCGCGTGCTGGACGCTGGGTGTCGTCCCGGGCCCCAACACCGTGCGTGCGACGCCCGGTGTCGGCGGCGACATCCCGTCCGGCGTGAGCTTCAGTCCGTCGTCCATCGTGTACATGGCGACGGCCAATGCCCCCACGGCATTCGTCTTCCTCGCGCAACCGGCGACCGGCAGCACGATCACGGCGGGGAGCACCTTCAACGTCACCGCCGCGGCGGTCGACCAGAATGGCGTCATCGCGCAGGGCTGGAACGGCGCGGTCACGCTGACGCTCAACCACGGCACCTTCGCCGGCGGCGTCACGTCGCTGGCGGCCGCCGCGACCGGTGGCGTGGCGTCCTTCACCGGCGTCTCGATCACGACGGCCGGCACGGGCTACCAGGTGCAGTCGAGCGCTGACTTCTTCGGCAACGCCGTCACGACGGCAGGCAACAGCTTCGCGATCGGCGCGGCCGCGCCGGTCGGCTTGGCCATCATCTCAGGCGATGGTCAGAGCGCGCTGGCCGGCTCGACGCTTGCCGCCAACCCGACCGTCGGCGTGACCGACGTGTACGGCAACGCAGTTCCAGGGGCCGGCATCGCCTGGACGGCCGGCGGCAGCAGCGCCGGATTCGTGACGCCGACCGCGTCCTCCACCGGCGCCAACGGCCAGGCCTCCACGGTCTGGACGGTCGGCGCTGGCGCCAATGAGCTGCGCGCCACGCTCTCGACCACGGCGGGCGACACCGCGGTGCTCTTCACGGCCACGGGCACCACGCCGGCGCTCGTGTCGCTCAACGCCTGCAGTCCGGGCGGTTCCGGCGATCCGTTCACCGATCCGACGAGCCCGTTCGCGTTCTACATCCCGGATCCGGGCAACGGCAAGACCGTTCGGCAGGTGCAGCTCTACGTCTCGTCGGCCGGCAAGGCCAACGCGCCGTCGCCGTACCAGCTGCGGCTCAGCATTCAGCGCAAGTCGTTCAATCCGCTGGTCTCGGCGCCCGTCTACAGCACCGCCCACGTCTTCCTCCGCGGCAGCAACAGCGAGGCGAAGATGGTGACGTTCGAGCTGCCGACGCCGATCGTCGGCGCGAACGGGCCATCCGCGGCCGCGGTGATGATGCGCCTCGAAGCGGTGACCAACCCGGATGGAGCGAAGCTCAGCTTCAACACCGGGCCGTGCTCGCCCGGCAAGAGCTGCAAGCCGCCGCCAGGCTGCAATGCGACCGAGGTGAGCAGCCCGCTCCCGTACGATGTGGGCACGTTCTACCGCAAGAGCGTCGGCATCAACGTGCTCGGCAGCAACTAGCCGAGGTCCCCCCACGTGATGCGGCGAGGGGCCGGCACCGTACGGTGTCCGGCCCCTCGTCACGTACGGCCGTGTGCGGCGGTGCACGCCACGGGCGGCCTTACTCCCGGCGGTCGCTTGTCTCGCCCCGTGTCCCCTTCCGGTGATACAGCGCCTGGTCCGCGCGCTCCATCGCCTCGGCGAGCGACAGTGCCGGGTCGAGCGTAGAGACGCCAAGGCTTGCCGTGACGGTGAACGGCTGGCCGGCCGGCCGCAGCGCGGCGATGGCGCCGGTGAGGCGCGCGCCCATCTGGCCAGCCGCCGCCTCGCCGCCCTCGCCAATGAGCGCGACGAATTCGTCGCCGCCCCAGCGTGCCACGATGTCCGACTCGCGCAGAATGCTCTTGAAGGCCTGCGCCACGAGCTTGATGGCTTGGTCGCCCGCCGCGTGGCCGTGCGCATCGTTGATCTGCTTCAGGCCATCGATGTCGGCGAAGACCACC
This sequence comes from Gemmatimonadota bacterium, assembly GCA_016218305.1. GTDB lineage: Bacteria > Gemmatimonadota > Gemmatimonadetes > Gemmatimonadales > Gemmatimonadaceae > PNKL01. The sequence continues at coordinate 27,166 of JACREJ010000068.1, forward strand.
ACGGACGTATGCTGCTCGCGGCGCGCGCGCGCCACCTCAGCCTCGGCGAAGAACGCAAAGCCGCGCCGATTGGCCAGCCCCGTGAGCTCGTCCACGAGCGCCAGCGCCTGCAGGTCGCGCTCGTACCGCAGCTGCTGCGTGATGTCGCGCGCCAGCAGCACGACCGCCGGCCGGTCGAGGTAGAGACACGGCCCCACCGTCAGTTCCACGTCGGTGAGTCGCCCCGTGGCGCTGCGCAACTGGCCGCGCAGGCGCGTGGCCAGGGACGCATCGCTCGAGGCCGGCGAGGTCACGAGCACGGCACGCAGTTCCAGCGGCACGAAATCGTGCATGGACCGGCCGCGCAGGGCCTGTTCGTTCTCGAGGCCGAGCAGCCGCGCGGCCGCGATATTCGCAAAGCGCACCTCACCGCCGGCGTGCACGATCACCGCATCGGGTGACAGCGCGAGGAGCTGGTGGTAACGCGCCTCGGTCTCGCGCAGTGCGCGGACCTGCGCCTTGGCGCGGTAGCGCCCCGAGTAGAGCCACGCCGCGGCTGCCAGCGACAGGGCGAGCGCGGTGTAGAGCCACGACACGGGAATGCCGCCGCGTCCCTGCGGCACGTCGATGTCATCGCGCGTGCGGGGGACGATCTGCCAGATCAACGGATCGTCCACGTTGTCGCGATAGGCGGAAATGACCCCCGCCACGGTGACGCTGTCTTCGTAGCGGACGCGCGACAGGTCGATCGGTTCCCCGTGATTCGACGGCACCCAGATGGTGAGCGTCCCCGTCTCCTCGGGGTTCAGGTCACGCAGGCGCAGGAACTGGCCGCCCTCGCTCTCGCCGAAGCCGGCGACGCGGCCGCGCACGCGCACGAGCCGACCGGAGAACTTCGGCAGCAGCTCACCGTCCACGGCGATCGCCGTGGGGGTGATGGTGGTGCGCGGGACGGGCACGACGTCAAGCCGCGTGCCCACGAGCTCCAGCATCCCGCGATAGGTCTTCACGACACCCGTCGCGACGACGCTGTCGCCCACGCGCACGGCGGTCTCGAGCGTACGCGAGAAGATGCGAATGCCGCCGCTGGAGTCCTCGACGGCGATGTCGAACACGGTGGACTGCAGCTGGCCAATCCCCGAGGTGGCGCGGCCCGCGATCGTGACGGTGTCGCCGCTGTCGAGGGTGCGGATCGCCTGGGCAATGGGGATGGCGGCGCGCGGCTTCTGTGCGACGGCCAGGCCCGGCCACGCGGCGGCCGAGAGAAGCAGGAGTGTCCGGCGCATGCGAGGAGGGATGCGGGAGACTATCGGACCACGTATCTCGCGGCCGCGCACAATGTAGCGTTGAAACGCGCGTTCGACCACAGTCGGTCCGCCGCGCCGACCTCAGGCGCCACGGCGCGCTTGCCAGCCCGACCCTCGTCCCCACGGAGCAGAGGGAGGAATGCCCGAGGCGCTCCGGCGTTCCTCCGATTCCTCCGTGGTGAAAGCGCTGCCGCCGTGCTGCCTCGATCGGCGCATGCGGGGGCGAGGCGCCTCGAGTCCATCGTGAGACGCGCCAAACGCAAAACGGCCCACCCGTTTCGGGGTGGGCCGTTCGCGCGGCGATGCTGCTGACTACCGCTTGCCCGCGTCGAGGTCGTTCCAGTTCAGGATGGCGTTGAAGCCGAGAGGGTACGTGCCGTGCGTCTGCCAGCGCCAGAACGGCCGAATGGCGAAGAGCACCACGTGCCCCTTGCCGATCGGCGCATCAACGAGCTGCGCGCGTCCGCTGAGCGCCTGCCCGTTCACCAGCGAGCCCGAAAGGAGCATCTCGTCGGCGTTGGTGGGGAACGACAGGATGACACGGGGCCGGTCGCCTGTCGCGGCCTGCGCGCCGAAGCCACCGCCGCCGCCACCGCCGCCACCGCCGCCGCCACCGCCCGGGCCGGCCCCTGCGCCGCTGCGGGCAGCTCCTCCTGCCGCGCCAGCCGCGGGCGCCGGCGCCGGTGCACCCGACGGCTCCCACGGCGAGAGTCGAGGCAGATTCGTCGGGGCCATGGGCGTCACGTTCTGGCTTTGCGACGATCCGCGCCCGCCGAAGCCGCCAACGCCGCCGCCAAATCCGCCGGCGTTGAGCACCGGCGCCGTGCTGAAGTACACCGGGAGCTGGGTGCCGGCCAGGCCGTAGGTGAGCGGGCTCTTCTTGTCGGCGATGATGCCGCGCATCACCGAGCCGCGCACGAACAGGTCGGTCGGCGTCTCCACCGTCACGCCGTTCGTCAGGTTGTACGACGGGAAGATGGTGGACGTCGCGCCCTCGGTGATCAGCGTGCCGCCCTCCTGCACGAACTTGTACAGGTTCAGGAGCCCCTCGACGCCCATCCCGCCACGGATGTCATCGCTCTCGTCGGGCGAGCCCAGGTTCGGCGTCTCCGCCGACTTCTTGTACGGCAGGGGCAGGGTGCCGGTACTGGCCATGCCGTTCACCATCGACTGCGCCGTGCCGCCGACGTGCGGGAAGATGATCACGTCATACTTGGCGCGGAGATTCCCCTCTGTGCGCAGCTTCTGGTCCGCGAAATACGTGTAAGGCACGCCATACGTGTCGAGCGCGCCGCGCACCCAGCCTTCATCCTGCGTGCGCGTCCAGCTGTGCACGTACCCGATGCGCGGCACGTCGAGGTCGTGCGACTTCACCTTGGGCGCCTCGGCGACAGCGACGGCGCTGAGCCCCAGCGCCTTGAGCTGCGGCTCGAGCTTCGCGCGGTCGGCGTTGGCGATGATGAACGCACCCGCCAGGAACTTCTTGCCGCCGGCCTCGAAATCCTCCTCAGCGGCCGTCATCGGCACGCCCGCATTCTTGAAGCGGAACGTCACCAGGTTGTTGTCGCTGGTCGCGGCGACGATGAGCGTGCTCCCCGTCCCCTCGACGCCGCCTGCCGCCGTCACCGGCGCCGTCACCGGCGCCATCGCCTGCGTGAGCAGCGCCTTGTCGGCGATCGGCGTGAGCACGAGGTTGCGCAGGTACTGGAACGTCCACCCCGTGTCGTCATACGGCGCCGGGTTGGCGGCGGAGAACGCCTGCACCGAGAAGTAGATGTCGGCCAGTGTGCGATACGGCTGGTCGCCGCGCACGATGAAGTCGCCCGGCTTCACCTCGACGGCGCCGACCTTGAACGCCGTCGTCGCCCGATGGAACTCGAGCCCCTGCGTCATCAGGTCGTTCACCGCCTGCGCGGCCTCCGCCTTGCGGTGCTGCGCGGCCGGGATCACCCACCCGAAGATCGGGCCGTTCTTCCCCTTTTCCACCGCGCGCTTGTTCTTGAGCCAGTAGTTCTCGAGGAAGTGCTCGCGGTTCTTTGCGATGTGGCCGAGCGTGATGATCAGCGCCGACTGCTGGATGTTGACGTTGTTGCGCGGTCCCCAGTTGATGCTGGCCAGCGGCGGGTTCGGGCGGAACCACTCGCGGCTCGTCGTCGTCGGCGGCGGGCGCACGACGTAATTGTCCGGCCCGTAGCTCTGCGTCTCGTAGAACCGGCCCGTCGCGTTATGCGAGTGGGCCACGTAGAACAGGTAATTCGGCGTCCACCCGTCGTAGAACCCGTAGGTCCAGACGCCCGGCACGCCGCGCTTCGTCATCTCCTGCACCTCGTTGATGGCGAGGTTCCACCACTCGTTGACCGTGATCGGGTCGAGCGACTCGTTGTACGGGCCGCTGCCGGTGGACGCGTACAGGTACGTCACCGACTCGTGCAGGTCGTGCATGATGGTCGGCGTCCACTCGAGGAAGAACTTGTTCGCGTTCCGCGTGAGGGCCAGCATCTGCCCCATGCCGTCGCGGTTGTTGTCGTGCTGGACGTACTTGCCCCAGTACATCAGGGGCAGCCGCGCCTCGCCGGCCGGCCGCTTCTTGTTGTAGTAGTACGTGTCCACCTGCTTCTCGCGCCCGTCCACCTCGAGCACCGGCGTGATGAAGGTGATGACATTGCGGCGGATGTTCTGGTAGTGCTCGCTGTTGTCCACCACGAGCCGGTAGGCGAGTTCCATCAGCGTCTCGGGGCCGCCGTTCTCCGGGGAGTGCAGTCCGGACGTGATCCAGTAGATGGGCTTCGCACTCTGGATGATCCGCCTGGCCTCGGCGTCGTTCGTCTTGCGCGCGTCGGTCAGCGCCTTCAGCTGCCCCTGGTAGCTGTCGAGGCGGCTCATGGTCCCCTCGTCGGCGATGGCCAGGACGACCATGTCGCGCCCCTCCTCGGTCTTGCCGATGGTCCAGAACCTGGCCCGTCCGCCCGACGCCTTGGCCACCGCCTCGAGATAGCGGTGAATGTCCTTGGCGTACGTCAGCTCGCCGGGCGTGCCGACGATCCGGCCGAAGAACTTGAGCGGCGTGGGCACCTTGCTCGACGCCGGCAGCTGATCCACGAACTCCGTGGAGATGCGGGCGTCCTGGAGGTGCTCCTTGATCTTCTTCGTGTACTCCTGGTCAATCGCCTGCTGCGCGCCGGCCAGCTGGGTGGCCAACACGAGCGCGGCGGGGGCGATCAGCAAGCGCTGGAACACGGACATGCGACCCTCGTGGCAGTGGGGGTGATCACTGAGAGCATACGCAAGAGGGGCTGAGAATGCTTGGGAGGGGGAGGAGTGCAGGGGCTTGGAAGGGGAGACGAGTGGAGTGTTGAGGGAGGGGGAGGAGGCGAACTGGTGGCCTCCTCCCCCCTCGCTCCTCTCTCCACTCCTCTCCCCTCCTGAACCCCTGCACTCCTCCTCACGCCCCAGTCGGCGTCATCCTCCGCCCGGTCAGCGACCTCCACCCCTCCACCGGCTGCACCGCCTCGAACACCTTCGCCTCCACGAACGCAGTCAGCAGCGCCGCGTCCACGTGCCCGTGCTTCGCCTCGTCGTGCAGGATGTCCAGCGCCCGCTCGGCGGTGACGGCGCGCTTGTACGGGCGGTCGGTGGCCGTCAGCGCGTCGTAGATGTCGCTGATGGTCATCATGCGCGTCTGCACGGGGATGGCGGCGGAGTCCACGCCGCGCGGGTAGCCCGATCCGTCGAGCTTCTCGTGATGACCCCACGCGATCAGCGGAATCCCCTTCAGCTCGCGCGTCCACGGGATCTGCTCGAGGAAGCGGTACGTGTGCGTCACGTGGCTCTCGATCTCGCGCCGCTCACGCTCGTCGAGGTTGCCGCGGTTGATCATCAGGTAGCGCAGCTCGTCGTCGCTCAGCAGGGGCTTCTCGGTGCCGTCGAAGTCCACGAAGAGGCGCTCGTTGATCTCGCTGAGCTCCTCAAAGCTCCCCTCAGGGAGAATCGTCGGCTCGTTGGCCCGCACGATGGCGTCGAGGAAGCGCAGGAGCTGGGTGCGCGACTCATTGCGCGCGCGGTCGAGCCGCTGGAGCGCCGCCTCGTAGTTGGTGCGCCCGTATTCCCACAGGTACTGCGCGCGCTCGCGCTCGTACTGGAGGTCGGCGCGCTGCAGCAGGAACTGGAACCGGTGCCGGATGATGGCGAGGTCCGACGGGTACAGCTTCTTCTGCTTCACCAGCACCTGCTCGCGCACGCCCACCTTGCCAAAGTCGTGCAGCAGCGACGCGTAGCGCAGCTCGCGCAGCTCTTCGCGCGAGAAGCGCAGGTGCCCATAGGGGCCGCTGTCCACGCGGTCCACCGCGGAGGCCAGCCCGGTCGTGTAGACGGCCACCCGCGACGAGTGGCCCGACGTCGTCGGGTCGCGGCTCTCGATCGCCGTCACCGATGCCATCACGAAGCCTTCGAACAGCCGCTCGATGTCCTCGTACAGCCGCCCGTTCTCGATGGCCACCGCGGCCTGCGACGCGAGGCCGCTGATGAGCGCCACCGCGTGCGCGTCGAACGGCCGCACCTCGCGCTCGACGTCGGCCGCCGTCGCGAGCCGCGCCGCGGCGCTCCGCTTGCGGTTGATCAGCTGCAGCACGCCCACGATCTCGTCGCGATGCGTGCGCATCGGGATCGTCACCATGGACTTCGTGCGGTACCCGAACTTCTCGTCGAACGACCGGTTGAACGTGAAGCGGTCGCCCGGCCCCAGCGCGTAGGCGTCCTCGAAGTTGATGGCCTCGCCCGACACCGCCGCGGCGCCGGCGATGGACGACGCATCCAGCGGCACCGTGTACTCGCTGAAGGGCAGGTCGGGAAGCGTGTAGTTCTGCGAGAGCTTGAAGCGGAGCACCGCCGCCTCCCCCCGCTCCACGAGGTACAGCGACCCCGCGTCTGCCGACGACAGCCGCCGCGCCTGTTCGAGGATGAGCGCCAGCAGCGTCGGCAGGTCACGCTCGGTGGACAGGGCGACGCCGATGCGCGAGAGCTCGGCGATCTCCCCGGCGCGCGCGGCCGCGGCCGCGGCCTCACGCCGCGCCGCCACGAGCGCCGCGGCGTGGCGCACGGCGCCCTGGAGCGCCGTGCGCGCGAGCGCCGGCGCCGCGTCCTCC
>JACREJ010000070.1 GCA_016218305.1 Gemmatimonadota bacterium
GCGGGGAAGGACAGCAATGCCCAGGACGCGCACGAGGGCATCCGTCCCACCGATCCGTCGCGCACGCCGGAGCTCGTCGCCAAGTATCTCTCGCCCGACCAGCTCAAGCTGTACACGCTCGTCTGGCAGCGCTTCATGGCGTCGCAGATGGCGCCCGCCGTCTTCGACACCACCACGGTGGACTTCGATCTCGGGCGCTACCTGTTCCGCGCCACCGGGTCGGTCATCAAGTTCATGGGCTTCCTGTCGCTCTACAAGGAGGCGCGCGAGGAGGGCGAGAGCAAGGCGCTCGAGGACGAGCAGGCGCTACCCGCCATCGAGCCGGGCGAACAGGCACCCGTTCGCGAGATCGTCCCCAGCCAGCACTTCACCGAACCACCGCCGCGCTACTCCGAGGCGTCGCTCGTCAAGGAACTCGAGCGCCTCGGCATCGGCCGGCCGTCCACGTATGCCAGCATCATCTCGACGCTCACCGACCGGCACTACGCCGAGCTCGAGCAGCGCCGCTTCTTCCCCACGCCGCTCGGCGAGAGCGTGGAGAAGGTGATGGTGAAGCAGTTCCCCGACGTCTTCAACGTGGGCTTCACGTCGGAGATGGAAGGCGAGCTCGACAAGGTGGAGGAGGGCGACCTCGAGTGGCACCACGTGCTCCGCGACTTCTACGGGCCGTTCGAGAAGTCGCTGAACGACGTGAACGTCGAGGGGCTGATCCGCGAGGCGCACGACCTCGGCGCGCTCGAGACCGAGCGGTGTCCGCAGTGCGGCGGCAAGCTGCTCCCCAAGGGCGGCTTCTTCGGTCCGTTCGTCGCCTGCGAGAACCATCCCAAGACGTGCAAGTACACGCGTCCGCTCAAGGGCGAGCGCGTGCCGCCGGTGATGACGGACTACCCTTGCCCGCTCTGCACCAAGCCGATGGTGATCCGGCGCGGTCGCTCGGGCGAGTTCCTCGGCTGCTCCACCTTCCCCAAGTGCCGTGGCACGCGGTCCATGCCGACGGGCGTGAAGTGCCCCAAGGACGGCGGCGACATCGCGGCGCGGCGCAGCAAGAAGCGCGGCAAGGCGTTCTACGGGTGTGAGAACTACCCGTCGTGCGACTTCGTGTGCTGGGACAAGCCGGTGCTCGAGGTCTGCCCGGACTGCGGCTTCACGGGCGCGGAGGCCAAGAGCAACAAGACGCGCGGCCACTTCCGGAAGTGCCTCAAGTGCGCCAACGAGTGGACCGTGGAAGTGTCGGCCGACGCCGAGAGCGAGCCCGCAGGCGCGGCGTGACGGTGACCGTCCATGTGGTCGGAGGCGGCCTCGCCGGAAGCGAGGCCGCCTTTCAGTTGGCCGAGCGCGGCCACCGCGTGGTGCTGCATGAGATGCGCGGCGTGCGCGGCACCGCGGCGCACCAGACCGACCGGCTCGCCGAGCTCGTCTGCAGCAACACGTTCAAGAGCACCGAACTGACCAACGCGCACGGGCTGCTGAAGGCCGAGATGCGCCTGCTGGGCTCGGTGGTGCTCGAGGGGGCGGATGTCGCGCGCGTCGCCGCCGGGAGCGCGCTGGCCGTGGACCGCGAGGTCTTCTCCGCGACGGTCAACGACCGCGTGACGGCGCATCCGCTCATCACGGTCACGCGCGAGGAAGTGACGGCGATTCCCACCGCCCCGTGCCTCATCGCCACGGGGCCGCTCACGAGCGACGCGCTCGCCGACAGCGTGCGCGCGCGGCTCGGCATCCAGTCGCTGGCGTTCTATGACGCAATCGCGCCGATCGTGTCCCTCGAGTCGGTGGATCAGGGGGTGGCGTTTCGGCAGGCACGGTGGAACAAGGAGACGATGCCAAACTCCTCCGAGGTGCAGGGGAAGGGTGCAGGGTGGGGTGAAGGGGAAGGGAAGGACCGAAGTGCGGAGGAGGAGGGGGGCGCGACGACCGCCGAGCCGGAAGGCGCGTACCTCAACTGCCCGATGGACAAGGCGCAGTACGAGGCGTTCCTCGATGCGCTCACCACCGCCGACCAGTTCACGGCGCACGAGTTCGATTCGGCGCCGTACTTCGAGGGGTGCATGCCGGTGGAGGAAATGGCGCGGCGCGGACGGGAGTCGCTGCGCTTCGGCCCGATGAAGCCCATCGGCCTGCGCGATCCGCGCACCGGGCGGCGCCCGTGGGCGGTGGTGCAGCTGCGCCGCGAGGACCGCGCCGGACGAATGTGGAACCTCGTCGGCTGCCAGACGCGGCTGCGCATTCCCGAGCAGCAGCGCGTCTTCCGGATGATCCCTGGTCTCGAGGGCGCCGAGTTCCTCCGCTTTGGCTCGATCCACCGCAACACGTACCTCAACGCGCCGGCGGCGCTCACGCCGCATCTGTCGCTGCGCGACGACCCGCAGGTGCTGTTCGCCGGCCAGCTCACCGGCGTCGAGGGCTACACCGAGAGCACGGCGACGGGACTGCTCGCCGCGATCAACCTGTCGCGCCTGCTGGCCGGGAAGGAGCCGGTGCTGCCGCCGCCCGTGACGATGCTGGGAGCGCTGTACCGTCACCTGCGCGAGGCCGACCCCGCACACTTCCAGCCGATGAATGCGAACTTCGGCCTGCTCGAGGAGCTGCCCGAGCCGCCGCGCGACAAGCTGAAGAAGCGCGAGCTGTATGCGGAGCGGTCGCTGGCGGCGATGCGGGAGTGGATGGCGGAGCACCAACTGGTCTCGGGTTGACCGCCGGCGCGTGCGCCGCTGCTACACGTCGCCGCGCTCCACGCGGACGGCGAGGCGGCCGAGGGCTAGCAGGTTGCCGGTCCAACTCACGAGCATGCCGCTGAGCAGCAGGATCTTGCCGCGCTCGGGGTCCGTGATGTAGAAGCCGTAGCCGGCGATGGTGCAGCCGACCGCTGTGGCGGCGAAGCACTGCAGGAGGGCGAAGCCGTAGAGCTTCCACTCGCCGATGCGCGCCTCACGCTCGAGGCGCTGCAGCTCGGCGGCGCGTTCCTCGGGCGACGGCGGAACCCATTTGTAGAACGGCGGCGGTGCGAGCGGGCGCATGACGGGGAGTCGTACCCCGGCGACCCGCGCGGGTTCACCCCTGCGCGAACGCGTCCTGGCGCTTCTTCTGCGCCGGCCACAGTTCCGTCTGCGGGATCTCCTTCTCGAGCTCGAGGCGCACGCGCGTCGCGATGTCGTCCACGGCCGACGGGTCGGCGAAGAGGTCGTACTCGCGGACGTCGAGGCGCAGGACCGGGCAGCGGCGGAACCCGTCGATCCACCGCCCGTAGCGCTTGTGCAGCGACGCGAAGTACTCGGGGTCGGTGTCCTTCTCCTTCGGCCGGCCGCGCGACATGATGCGGTCGAGGATCGTGTCGAACGGGCCGTGCAGGTAGACCATCAGGCGCGGCGGGCGCGCGGCCGGGGCGTGCAGCAGCTCCGCGTACAGGCGCTGGTAGAGCTCCCAGTCGTTGGAGTGCATGTAGCCCTGTTCGTACAGGCCGCGGGCGAAGATCTCCGCGTCCTCGTACCAGGTGCGGTCGAGCACCCAGCTGCCCCCCATCGCGCGCATCTTGCGCATGCTCTCGAAGCGCGTGGCGAGGAAGTGGAGCTGGAGGTGCAGGCCGTAGGTCCGCATCCCCGACTCGCCGTCGTAGAACAGGTCGAGCCACGGGTTCTCGGCGTCGACGCTCTCCAGCGCAAGCTGGAGACCGAAGCGTTTTGCGAGGGCGGCGGAAAGCGTGGACTTCCCGCAGCCAATCATGCCGGCGACACCGAGGAGCATGGGTCCAATTCTAGCGACGCGCCCGTGCACGGCCAGCGTGTCGGCAAGCAAGCCTCGGCCGGGCGCGGTCTGGACAACGGCGCCGGAATCGGCTATGCGGCCGCGGCGCCCAGCGTCCCGAATGACGTCGGGTTGCGGCAGCGGACCCTCCGGGTGAAGCGTAGTAGGGAGGTACGCAGGCTCACGTGTGGGCCTCGCGCTATTCCCCCCGTTGAAGGAGATCGACATGGCGTTCGTCCGTCCCATCACCGGCATGCTGGTCGCGTGCCTGGTTGCCGCACCATTGGCGGCCCAGCAGTCCATCGTGCAGGAGCGCCTCGACCTCGGCGTGCTCGCGCGCATACGCGACGAGGCACTGAACCGGTCGCAGGTAGATTCGCTGGCCCAGCAGCTGCTTGACCGCCACGGCAGTCGCCTGACGGCCTCGCCGCAGATGCGTCGCGCGCAGGAGTGGGCGGTGCAGTCGCTGCGTAGCTGGGGCCTCGTCAACGTGCAGGCCGAACCGTGGGATTCGCTGTTTGGTCGTGGTTGGGAGCGCGTCAGCTACAGCGGTCGCATGCTCGAACCGGTGCTCCAGCCGCTGCGTGCGGAGCCGCAGGCGTGGAGCGGCAGCACCAAGGGGGCCGTCACATGCCCGGTGGTCCTCGTGGAGGTGCCCGACGACACGACGCAGCTGCAGCAGTACGCCGGCCGGCTGCGTGGCGCCTGCGTGATGTGGCAGCGCTGGAACCCGATCGGCCCGGAGTTCACGGCTCCTCCGAGGCGGTACGACGCGGACAGCATCATCGCGTGGGGCCAGCGTCGGCCGCAGCCCGCGCCGCCAGCGCAGCAGGTGAACCCGCAGCAGGCCGAGCAGTTCCGCGCCGCGCAGGCGCGGCAGCAGGCGGGCAGGCGCGGCATCCGTCGCGAGGCGCCGGCGGTGCTCCTCATCCCGTCGGGATGGACGTACGGGATCCTGCGCACGGGCGGCCATCCGGACGGCCGGCTGGCGCGCGACTCCGTATACGAGCCGATTCCCGCGCTGATGCTCACGCACGAGCAGTACGGCCAACTCTATCGCCTCGCCAAGCAGGGTGTGACGTCCCGGCTCGAGGTCAACATCCAGAACCGGTTCAGCAATCCTGACAAGCGGGAGTTCAACGTGGTCGGCGAGATCCCCGGCTCCGACCTCAAGCAGCAGGTCGTGATGATCGGCGGGCACTTCGACAGCTGGCACTCGGGGCAGGGTGCCACCGATGACGCGGCCGGGTCGCTGGTCATGATGGAAGCGATGCGCATCCTGAAGACGCTCAACCTCCCGCTCCGCCGCACCGTCCGCATCGGGCTCTGGAGTGGCGAGGAGCAGGGCCTGCTCGGCTCGGCGGCGTACGTGCGCGCGCACGCCGCGGAACTGCCGAACTTCTCGGCCTACCTGAACATCGACAACGGGAGCGGACGCCTACGCGGGGTGTACGGTGAGCTCAACGAACCGGCCGTCCGCGTCTGGGACCAGGTGCTCGCGCCGTTCCGCGATCTCGGCTACGTGGGCAACCGGCTCGACCGCACCGGCGGCACCGATCACATCTCCTTCTGGCGCCGCGGCGTGCCGGGCTTCCAGTTCATCCAGGACCCGCTCGAGTACAGCATCCGCACGCACCACTCGAACGTGGACACGTATGAGCGGCTGGTGATGGACGACCTCAAGCAGGCGGCGTCGATCGTCGCCTGGTCGGTGTACCACCTCGCGAACCGTGATGAGATGATGCCGCGGCCGCAGCCGTAGCACGGGCTCGTCCGCGAGTGCGCCGAGGGCCGGTCCGGTACGTCGGATCGGCCCTCTGCGCATTCCCGCGCCGCGACGGCGAGTGGCCGCACGTCACGCGGCGTCGCATCTTTGGGGACCCCGATTGCGTGCTTCTTCCCATTCGCGGATTTCATACAGGCCCATGAGCAACACGCCCACGACCGCCGCCGCTGCGCCGGCCCAGGTGCCGATCCCGTTCCAGATCCGGTACATCATCGGAAACGAGGGGTGCGAGCGCTTCAGCTTCTACGGGATGCGCAACATCCTGACCGTCTTCCTCGTGTCGTCCCTGCTGGCGTACCTGCCGGAGGCTGACCGGCCGGGTGCGGCAAAGGATGTGTTCCACACCTTCGTCATCGGCGTCTACTTCTTCCCGCTCCTCGGCGGCTGGCTGGCCGACCGGTTGTGGGGGAAGTACAACACCATCCTCTGGCTGAGTCTCGTCTACTGCATCGGCCAGCTCTGCCTCGCCCTCTTCGTCGACAACAAGATGGGCTTCTACACGGGCCTCGCGCTGATCGCGCTTGGCTCGGGGGGCATCAAGCCGTGCGTGTCGTCGTTCGTCGGCGACCAGTTCGACCAGACAAACAAGCACCGGGCCAAGGTGGTCTTCGACGCGTTCTACTGGATCATCAACTTCGGCTCGTTCTTCGCGTCGCTGCTGATGCCCATCTTCCTCAAGCAGCTCGGGCCGGCCATCGCGTTTGGCATTCCCGGGGCGCTGATGTTCATCTCGACGGTTATCCTGTGGCTGGGCCGCAAGCACTACGTGATGGTGCCGCCGGCGCCGCCCGACCCGCATTCGTTCCTCCGCGTGTCGCGCACCGCGCTCGCCTCCGGGCGCGGCGGCTTGGCGCTCGCGGCGATCGGCGGCCTTTTGGCCATCGCTTCGCTCGTGCTCATTCCGGTGTTCGGCGTCGTGATCTCGCTGTGCGCCGCCCTCGTCGCCATCATCGCCTTCGGCGGCATGGGTGTGCAGATGCAGCTGGAGGGGGCTCGCGGGCGGCATCCGGATGAGGCGGTGGAGGGGGTGCGCTCGGTCCTGCGCGTGCTGGTGCTCTTCGCGCTGGTGACGCCGTTCTGGTCGCTCTTCGACCAGAAGGCGTCGACGTGGGTCCTGCAGGCGGACCTGATGAGCAAGCCGAGCTGGTTCCAGTCGTCGCAGATGCAGGCGCTCAACCCGGCGCTGGTGATGCTGCTCATCCCGTTCAACAACCTGGTGCTCTTCCCGGCGTTCAAGCGCTTCGGCTACGAGATGACGGCGCTGCGCCGCATGACCATCGGCATCGTGTCGTCAGGCCTGTCGTGGGTCGTCGTCGGGTTCATGCAGGTGGTGCTCGACGGGGGCACGGCCTTCTCCATTGCCTGGCAGATCCTGCCGTACGCGCTGCTCACGCTCGGCGAGGTGCTGGTGTCGGCCACCGGGCTCGAGTTCGCCTACAGCCAGGCGCCGCAGTCCATGAAGGGGACGCTCATGAGCTTCTGGCTGCTGGCGGTCACCGTCGGCAACCTCTGGGTGCTCGTGGTCAACGCCGGGGTCAAGAACGCGACCGTCACGAACTTCATCGCGTCAACTGGCTTTGGAGTCACGGCGTTCCAGATGTTCTTCTTCGCCGGTTTCGCCTTCGCGGCGGCGCTGATCTTCGGCCTGCGCGCGCGCAGCTACAAGCTGCTGGACCACTACCGCACGGCCGCCTGAGTCGGTGGTGAGGTACGGCCGCCCCGGTCCCAAAGGCCGGGGCGGTCGTCGTTTGCGCGGGCAACGCCGGGGCCGTCGGGCCGTTCACGGCGCGGCGACGCGAAGAGCACCGCGACTGCCTCGCGCACGAGCGCGACCGCCCACTCGGCGTCGGTTGCATCCGGCCTGCCGACGCCGCGCTGGCGGGCAACGTCAGTCTGTCGCGCCGGAAGTGTGCGGGAGGGAAGGGGAGTCTGCATCGGGAGGGGGCGTTGAAGGTGGGCCGACCGTCAGCTCAACGGCGGCGGAAGGATCTCATCGAGGAACCAGTAAGTCTCGATGAACATCGCGAGGAACATGCCCACGACCCAGGCCGCCAGCCGCAGCCGGTGGCGGGTTCGCGCGTTCGGTGACGCGCTGAGCAGCGGGTCGAGCATGTAGGCGGTGCTGTAGCAGAGGTTGGCCAGCAGGGCGAGCACGAGGAGCGGCAGGATCTTGTCCGGGCCCAGTTCCGGCAGCAGCCGCGGCCAGGTGCGGATGGTCAGCGCGACGAAGAGGGCGGTGAGGAGCACGTTGTA
>JACREJ010000071.1 GCA_016218305.1 Gemmatimonadota bacterium
TGGACGCCGGGGATCGGCGCGCGGGTGCGCACGCTGGTGGGGCTGATTCGGGTGGACATCGGCTACAACCCGTACCAGCGCGCGGCCGGGTCCGCCTACTTCGACACGCCGGTGTCGGCCGGCGGGCAGCTCTACTGCGTCAGCCCCGGCAACACGCTGCGCGTCACGGCAAGCGCGCCCGGGGCGGTCGGCCCTCCGTTGCTGCAGCAGGCGACAGGCAGGTGTCCGGCCACCTTTGCGCCATCGCGCGAGCGAAGCTTCTTCCGGCGCCTTGTGCCACAGATCTCCATCGGGCAGGCGTTCTAGCATGGGCCGCCGCCGCCACGTCGCCCTCGCCAGCGCCATTGTGATCCTCATCATGGGTTCGGCGCTCGCCGTCGGGCTCGGCATGCTGACGCGGTCGACGGGCGGGCGTGAGTGGATTCGCGCGCAGGTGGTGCGCGCGCTGTCGGGTGCGATGCGCGGCAAGATCCACGTCGGCGCGCTGAGCGGCGGCTTCCTCACCGGCATCACGATCGACTCGCTCGAGGTCCGCGAGCCCAACGACTCACTGTTCCTCGCCACGGGCCCGGTGCGCGTCACGTACGATCCGCGCGACATCATGGACGGCGTGATCTACCTGCGGTCGCTCGACGTGCAGCGTCCCTTCATGCGCCTGCAGCGGCGCAACAACGAATGGAACTACCGGTCGATCTTCCCGGCGGGGGCGCCGCGCACCGGGCCGCGCCGCGGGTTCGGCAGCCGCATCTCAATTGCCAACGTGCGCATTCGCGGCGGCGACGTGCGATTGGGCATGCCCTGGGCGCCGGCGGACTCGCTGCGCGGCGCGCGGCGCGACAGCGCCATCGCCGTCGCGCTGGCCGACGCGGCTGGCGGGGTGCGCCGCATCGGACCCAACGAGTACGAGAAGGAGTGGAAGTGGAGCGGGATCTCGATGCAGATGGCGCACGCCACGGTCGCGGATCCCGATACGAGCGGCCAGCGCTTCGAGATCGCGCGCCTCGACATGGTGGAGCGGTACCCGCCGCTCAACCTGCGCAACGTGCGCGGCGCCATCTGGCGGCGCGGCGACTCACTCTGGATCGACCTGCCGCGCTTCGAGCTGCCGGGCTCGTCGGGGCGGGCGAGCGGCAAGGTGTGGTGGGGCAACGGCCTGCCCACGCGCTACGACGTCCGCATTCGCGGCGACTCGGTCTCGCTGGCCGACGTGGCCTGGGTCTGGGACGGCCTGCCAAGCACCGGCGGCGGCCGCATGGACCTGCACATCCAGAACGAGCGCGACCTGCGCGTGATGGACTACGTGGTCGAGAACATGGACATCCGGACCATGGACTCGCGCCTGCGCGGCCGCATGACCTTCGGCGTCGGCGCGCCGGTGCTGATCGTGAAGGACGTCCAGCTCGAGACGCTGCCGATCGACTTCCGGCTGATCGAACGGTTCAGCGGCGAACCCCTGCCGATGCCGTGGCGCGGCGCGATCACCGCCACGGTGCGCGCGCGCGGAGGCCCGGTGAACCGCTGGCGGCTGGATGAGGGCCGCTTCACGTTCGCCGATGCCAACGTGCCCGGCGCCGTCACGCGCGGCACGATGCGCGGCGAGCTCGACATCCTCTTCCCCGCGTTCACGGCCTTCCGCGGCGTGACGCTGGACCTCGAGCAGCTCGACCTGCGCACGCTGCAGGCGCTCGACACCGCGTTCGTGCGGCTCAACGGCATCGTCGCCGGCACCGCCCTGCTCGACTCGACGTGGCTCGACGTGCGCCTCCGCGACGCCGACTTCACGCACCGCGACGGCGACGCGCCCGTGTCGCGCTTCAAGGGGTCGGGTCGCGTGACGACAGGCGAAGTGGACATGACGTACGACCTGTCGCTCGCGGCGCTGCCGCTCTCGTTCACCACCATCGCGAAGTCATTCCCTGCGCTCCCGATGCGCGGCGAGTTCAGCGGACCCCTGCGCGTCAAGGGAAAGACCGACAACCTGACCGTGGTCGCTGACCTGGTGGGCGATGCGGGGCGGCTCGAGACCGACGGCAGCTTCGACGTCCAGTTTCCCGGGTATCGCGCCACCGCGCGCGGCGGCGTGACCGGCCTGAACCTGCGGGCGTTCCTCGGACGGACGGACGTGCCGACGACCCGCCTGGCCATGCGCTGGTCGTCTGATGTGGAAGGCGACTCGCTCGCCGACCTCCGCGGCAACGTGTCCGTGCGCCTCGATCGCTCGCTCGTGGACAGCGTGCGCGTCTTCGGCGGCGACGCGCAGCTGCGGTTCCTCGCCGGGACGATGGTCGTCGACTCCGCGTACCTGGAAAGCGCGGCCTTCACCGCGCACGCGCGCGGACGCCTGGCGCTCGCGCCGGGTCGCGCCGGCGACTCCGTGGTGTTCCGGGTCGCGCTCGATTCACTCGGCGGATTCCGGCGCGCCCTCGCCCGCGTGGAAGGCGCCTCCGTCGCTGACCAGGCGGCCGAGCAGCTGGCGGCCAGTGACACCTCTGCGCTCGAGGGTGTGGTGCGCATCACGGGCGCGGTGGGCGGCGCGTGGCCGGCGCTTCGCATCAACGCGTCGACGCGCGGCACCGACCTGCGCGTGGGCGCCACCAGCGTGCATGATCTTGACGCCACGGTGGACCTCACGCTTCCGGTGGACTCGATCCGAGGATCGATCCGGAGCCGACTCGAAGGCGTGACGGCCGGCGGCGTCCGCCTCAACACCCTGACGGCGGATGTGGACCTGCCGGCGACGGGGCGCGCGATGGCCGACCTGAAGGCCGAGTTCGCCAACGGCCCCGACGCCAGCGCGCGCGCCGCCGTGGCGTGGTCGCGGGACACCACCGAGGTGCGCCTCGATCGCCTGCGCGTCACGACCTCCGTCAACGACTGGGCGCTCCTCACGCCGTCGCGCATCCAGCGCGACACCTCCGGGTGGAGCGTGGACTCGCTCGTCCTCGTCGGCCGCGCCGCCGGGCGCCTGTCGTTACGCGGCGCGTTTCCCGATCGCGGTACCGTGGCGGCACGCTTCGCCGGCACCGACCTGCCGCTGGCCGATTTCGGCGAGCTCATGCAGTCCGCTTCGCCAATGCGGGGCAGCCTGAACCTGGCCGCGACCGTGGCCGGAACGCGCAACGCGCCGCAGCTGACGCTTGACGCCGTGCTGCGCGATGCGGAAGTCGCCGGCGTGAACATCGAGCATGCCACGGCCACGGGGCGCTACTCGTCGCGGGTGCTGGACGCGTCGCTGCGGACGCTGCGCGGCGACGTCACCGCGCTGCAGCTGGACGCGGCCATCCCCGTGGACCTCGCGCTGCGCTCCGTCCCCAGCCGCCTGCTGCAGGACGCGCCGCTGCGCGCCCGCCTGCGCTCCGACTCGGTGGGCGTCGCGATGTTCGAGACGCTCACGAAGGAGGTCACGCTGGCGCGTGGCACGCTGTCGCTGGACGTGAATGTCGGCGGCACGCTGCGCACCCCGACGGCGACCGGCGCGCTGCGCGTCAGCGATGGCGGCTTCGACCTGCCGTCGCTCGGCACGGTCTGGCGTGACGTGAACGTCGACATCGGATTCCTCGGCGACTCCATCGCGGTGCGGCAGTTTGCGGCGCGCAGCGGCGACGCGCGCGGCAATCGCGCTGCGCTCACGGGCTGGCTCGGCCTGCGCGACCTGAAGGATCCGCGCTTCGACCTGCGCCTCAACACCCAGGACTTCAACGTCATCCACAAGTCGCGCGTGGCCGACCTCGACCTCTCGGGCAACCTGCGCCTGGCCGGCGCGATGAGCGGCTCCACGCTGACCGGCGCCATGACGGTGGATCGCGGCACGGTCTACATCCCGGACATCTTCACCAAGGACCTCATCTCGCTCGACGACCTCGACATGATCGACACGGCGGCGCTGGCCGACCACAGCATCCTGCCGCGGGCGCCGTCGCGCCTGGTGGAGAACCTCCACGTGAGCAACGTGCCGCTGTCGATGGGACGCGACGTCACGCTGCACTCGAGCGAAGCCAACATCACCCTGGGCGGCCGGGTGAACGTCACGGCGGCCCGCGTCCAGCGCGGGCGCGACGCCGGGCGCTACCAGCTGGCGCTGACCGGCAACCTGCAGACCGTGCGCGGCTCGTACCGCCTGAACGCCGGCCCTGTCCAGCGCACCTTCGATGTGGAGGGCGGGGAGGTGCGGTTCCGCGGCGATCCGGACCCCAATCTCGCCGAGCTGGAGGTTCGCGCGCTGCACACGGTGCGCACCTTCTCGCAGAACTCGGCGCGACAGGACGTACGCGTGCGCGTGAACATCGGCGGCACGCTCGGGTCGCCGATTGCCAAGTTCTCCTCGCCCGACTCGAGCCGCGTCACCGACAGCGACATCCTGAGCTACCTCATCACCGGCGGGCCGAGCAACGAGATTCTCGGCGGGAACATCAACTCCACCGCCGCTCGCCTCGTCCTCTCGTCCGTCGGCAGCGTCATCGGCAGCAAGGTGCCCTCGGGGATCTGCACCGACGCGCAGCTCACCACCGCCGGGCTCGACCAGTACACCGGCGGCATTCGCGACGTCGGCAGCAGCATCCTGAGTGGATCGCGCTTCAACTGCGCGAAGCAGCTGACGGAGCGGTTCTTCGTGCGCCTCGACGCCGGGCTCTGCAGCATTGGCCAGCTGCTCGGGCAGGGCGGTTCGTTCGATCCGCTCACGCTCACCGAGGCCATGGGCCTGAAGCTGGACTACCGCTTCAACTACGGCGTCTCGGCGTCCGCCGGTCTGGACCCGTCCACGAGCGCCGCGCTCTGCACGCGCGATGCGGTGGTGCGCGGCTTCGTGCCGACGCCGCGTCAGTACGGCTTTGATCTCTTCCGGTCGTGGCAGTTCTGACCGCCCGCACAGCGCTGTTGGTGAATCCCGTGGCCCGCCGGGCGGCTGGCGTCGAGGCGGCCGTGGTGCAGGCATTCCTCTCCGGCGGCGTCACGCCGACGGTGGAGCACACGCGCGCACCCGGCGACGGCGTTCGCGCGGCGCGCGCACTCGCCGCGGCGCACGACCGGCTGTTCGTCCTCGGCGGCGACGGCACGGTGATGGAGGCGGCGACAGGCCTGGCCGAGGCAGGGTCCTCGATGCCCATCGGGATACTGCCCGCGGGCACCGGCAACCAGCTGGCACGCGCCCTCTCAATTCCCCTTGCCCCCCCACGCGCCGTGTCGCAGCTGCTCGCCGGCACGGAGCGCCGCATCGACATCGGAATCCTGAACGGGCGCCGCCGCGTTGGCATTGGCGCCGGCCTCGGCCTCGATGCCGCCATGATCGCGGGCGCCCGCGGTGCGCTCAAGCGTCATCTGGGGCCGGCTTCGTATGTGGTCAGCGGCACGGCAGCTGCGCTTCGACCGCGCCGCTTCGCCCTGCGTGCCGAGGTGGACGGGCGCGTGATCGAGCGGGAGTGCACGGTGGCGATGGTGCTCAACCTCGGGCGCATCTTCAACGGCCTGCTCGAACTCGCGCCGGGCGCCTCGCTCGTGGACGGACTGCTCGACCTGGTGATCGTGGACACGCGGCACCTCGCGGACGCGCTCAGCTTCTCGGTCACCGAGATGCTCCTGCGACGCCGCCACGCCGACCCCCGCTGGACCTTCGCGCGCGGGCGCGCCGTCTGCGTTGAGACATTGGACAGCGGCATTCCGGCGCAAGTAGACGGTGACCTGATTGACGACAGGCGGCTTTCGCTTGAGGTTGCACCGCTCGCTGCGCGCCTGATCGTCCCGGCGGGCAGCCAAATCATATAGTAGGGACGGGTCCCAACCGGGATCGGTTGCCCCTACCCACGGCGACTCAATTGCTGTATGGATTATAGACAGCGAGAGCTTGCTGTCTGTTCTTGTGTCACCGTCCAGAACCCATCGTGGCTGATCCCGTCTCCACCCACCGCTCAGGCGTCGCGTCGCTCGAAGCGCGGATGCGCGACATACTCCGCGACCTTCCGCGCGAGCATGCGGCGTTGCTTGAGGCGTTGTTGCAGGAGCGTGATCGGCAGGTGACCGCCGCCGAGCGGCGAGCGGAGCGCGTGCAGCGGCTGCACGAGGCCGCGTCCTCGTTGCTGCGATCGCTGGAGCGCGACGAGCTCGAGATGGAGGTGGCGCTCCAGCTGTTGCGCGTGATCCATGCGGACGGCGTGGTGGTCGCGAGGCCGCCAGCGGCGCCCGGAGAGTCGCCGGTGACCACGGTCCACGTCACGCCGACCGGCGAGGCGCCGCTGGATGGAGCCGACGAGGTATCGGCGGCGTTCGCCGAGGTGATCCGCACCGGGCGTCCGGCGCGCATGAGCGGTCGGAGTGAGGGGCCCTCTGCGCTGATGGCCGTCCCGATCATGCAGGGCTTCCGGCTGGTCGGGCTGATCGGCGCCTACGCGCGCGATGCGAGCGTCTTTGGCGATGAGGAACTGGACGCGACGCAGACGCTCGCGGCGCACGCCTCGACGGCACTCGTGAACTCGGCGCTGTACGCACAGAGCGAGCGCGAGCGTCGCCAGAGCGGAGCGCTGGCCTCGCTGGCCCAGGCGCTCGGCGCGGCCACGCGCCTGCCGGAGGTGCTGCGGTTGGCGCTGCGACATGCCACCGCGCTGTTCGGTGTAGAGGGCGCGGACATCGCGATGCGGCGCGATGACTTCCTGCAGATCGTCTCGGCCGAGGGCGTCACGCAGACGCTGCAGGGGATGTTCCTGCCGATGGGGGGATCCGTGTCCGGGCGCGCCGCGCGCGAGGCGCGAGTGATCATCGTGAACGATGTCGCCGCCGAACCGGACGTGTTCGAACCCACGCGTCGCCTCGCAGCGGTGCGCCGCAGCATCATGGCGCCCTTGATGTCGGGCGGGCAGGCGGTCGGCGTGCTGAGCCTCGTGAATCGCGACCAGCCGTTCGATGCCGAGGACGCGCGCATGCTGCAGCAGTTCGCGTCGCAGGTGGCGGTGGCGATCGTGAATGCGCGCCTGTACGAGGAGGCAGCGGAAGCGCAGCGCGAGATCAGCGCTGCGTTCGAGGCGATCGGCGACGGCATCGTGGTGCTCGACGCCGAGGCGCGCATCGTGCGCCACAACGCGCGCTTTCTTGAGATCGCGGGCCTGCCGGACGCCGAGGGGGCGCGCGGCCGGGACTTCTACGACGCGGTGCTGCACGAGCCACGCGAGTTGGCGGAGACCACGGCGGTCGGCAGCGCGATCCTCGTCCAGCAGGTGGCGCGGGAGCAGCTGCGATCGGCCTGGAACGACCGCGTCCTCGAGGTGCTCGCGGCGCCTCATCCGGGAACGGGCGGCGCGGTCGTCTCGGTCAACGACATGACCGAGTTGCACCGGCTCGCTGAACAGCACCGGCTCGTGGTGGACAACGCGACCGACGCGATCCTCATCACGTCCACCGAAGGCGTGGTGCAGTTCGCCAATCCGGCGGCCCACCGGCTCTTTGGCCCGGACAGCGATCTCGATGGCGCGCGCATCGCGGGCCTGGTGCCGGCCAGTGAAGCCACGGTCTGGGCCGAGGCCATCGCGCGGTCGCGGCGCGGCGAATCGGCGCGGCTCGACGGGTCGGTGGTGCAGGCGGGCGGCGAGCGCCGGCTGGTATCGGTGCGGCTGGCGCCGATGGTTGACGAGCAGCGGGTGAGCCGACTGGTCATCGCGCTTCGCGACGTGACCGACGAGGCACAGGCGCGCGACGACGTGCTCGTCGCCAACGCGCGCTACCGCGATCTCGTGGAGATGGCCGCCGATGCCATCATCACGCTCGACGCGCGGGGTGTGTTCACTTCCGTGAACCGTGCGACCGAGCACCTGACGGGATTGGAGGCGTCGGCGATCGTGGGCCGCTCGTTCCAGGCGATGCTCGAGCCGTCCGAGTCGGCGGCGACGGAGGCGGCATTCGCGGACGCCCTGGCGGGGCAGCTGCGGGCCGTAGAGTTCCACTACGTGCGCGCGGACGGGCAGCGGCGGCTCTTTGCGACGTCGGTCTCGCCGATGCGCCGCGCGGGCGTCGTGACCGGCGTCATGGCCATTGCCCGCGACGTCACCGATGAACGCGAGAAGGCGGCGGCGCTGTTGTATGCGGAGGCGAAGTACACGCGTCTCGTCGAATCAGCGGAAGATGCCATTGCGTGCGTGGACGAAGAAGGCAACCTCACAGCGGTGAATCGCGCCCTGGAACGGGTGTCGGGCAAGACGCGCGAGGAGATGCTCGGCCGGCCGTTCGTGGAGATCCTGGACGAAGCGGAGTGGCCGACGATGTGGCAGGCGTTCGTGTCGGCGCTGGCGGGTGAACGTGAACGCCGCACCATCCGCTTCACGCGTCCCGGCGGCGTGCGCGGCTATGCCACCCTCGTGTCGGCGCCGATCCTCGAGGACGGGCGGGTCACCGGTGTGCTCGCGATCGCCCGCGACGTGACCGATGAGCGGCTGCTGCTCGAGCAGGCCATCCGGCAGGACCGCATGGTGGCGATGGGTGAACTCGTCGGCGGCGTGGCCCACGAGGTCAACTCGCCGCTGACCAGCATTCTCGCGTATGCGCAGGTGCTCGAGCGCGGCGTTGGCGGCGAGGATGCCGCCAAGGCGCTCGAGACCATCACGCGCGAGGCCAAGCGCGCCTCGCGCATCGTCGGCAAGCTGCTCGCGTTCGGCCGGCAGGGGCAGCCCGAGCGCATCCCGAGCGACGTCAACCAGGCGCTGCGCGACACGATCGACCTGCGCCGCTACGCGATGCGGATGCAGGAGATCAAGCTGTCCGTGTCGCTGATGCCGGATCCGCCGCTCGTCCTCGCGGATCCGTTCCAGTTGCAGCAGGTGTTCATCAACTTGCTGTCCAACGCCGAGCAGGCGGTGTCACGCCAGCCGGGCGACCGGCTGATCACGGTGACGACCGAGGTGCGCGGCGAGACGTTCGTCGTGACGATCAGCGACAATGGACCCGGCATCGCCCCCGAGGCGCTGCCGCACATCTTCAATCCGTTCTTCACCACCAAGCCGCGCGGCGCAGGGACCGGCCTCGGCCTGTCCATCTCCGACGGCATCGTTCGCGAACATCGGGGCGTGCTGCGGGCCAGGTCGGCACCTGGCCGCGGCGCGACCTTCGAAGTCGAGTTGCCGCTCACCCCCGTCACCTGACCGATGGCCAGCATCCTCATCATTGACGACGAAGTCGCCATTGCCGCCGCGTTCGCCATGTTCTTCCGCCACGACGGCCAGCACGTGGTGACCGAAGCGCACACCGGCAACGACGGCGTGGACGCCTACTGGCGCCTGCGACCCGACCTCGTGCTCCTCGACGTCCGCCTGCCGGACATCACCGGGTTTGACGTGCTTGCGAAGATCCGCGAGGACGACCCCGTCGTGATCATGGTGACCGCCTACGGTGACGTCCCGATGGCGGTAGACGCCCTGCACAAGGGGGCGGAGAACTTCCTCACGAAACCGGTGGACCTGAGCCACCTGGCCGCCGCTGCTGACCGCGCACTCGAGAAGTCGCACCTGCGGCGCATGAACCGGTACCTGCTCGACAAGCAGGTGTCGGCCTCGCGCGTGCTCGTGGGATCGTCGCCGGCCATGCGCGAGCTTGCCCAGCAGGTCAGCGTGCTGGCGCAGAGCGACCGCACCACCGGCCTGCTCACCGGCGAGCGCGGGTCGGGCAAGGGGCGCGTGGCCGAGCTGATCCACCAGCAGAGCCCGCGGGCTGCCGGGCCGTTCGTCGAGGTGAACTGCGCCGCGCTGACGTCGGAGTCGCTCGACATCGAGCTGTTCGGGGAGGAGGGCGCCGCGGGCAAGCCGGCCAAGCGCGGCCTGTTCGAGGTCGCGGACGGCGGCACGCTGTTCCTCGATGAAATCGGCGACCTCGCGCCGCAGCTGCAGCCCAAGCTGCTGCGTGCCCTCGAGGGGCGCGGGTTCCGCCGGCATGGCGGCACCATGGAGATCGTCCCCAACGCGCGCGTGATTGCGGCAACGAGCCGGGACCTCGCGGAGGAGGTCGCGGCCGGTCGCTTCCGCGAGGACCTGTTCTATCGCCTGTCGGTCATGCCCCTTCGCCTGCTGCCGCTTCGCGAACGCACCCGCGAGGATGTCCTCGAGCTCATCAGCCAGGTGATGAGCGACCTCGCGGCGATGCTCCCCGACGCGCCGACGACGCTCGCCGAAGAGGCGCTCGACGCCGTGCTGCGCTACGGTTGGCCTGGCAATATCCGCGAACTGCGCAACACGCTGGAACGGGCGATGCTGCTGGCGCGCGGCACCGGGCGCATCGAACCGCGCCATTTGGCGCGCGAGATCACGACGGCCAGCGGCGCCGACGTGGCGCACCATGCGCCGCGCACGCTCGCCGACGTGGAGAAGGCGCACATCGACCGGACGCTCAAGGTCCACCAGTTCAACCGCACGCACGCGGCCAAGGAACTGGGCATCGCGCGTGCGACGCTGATCAAGAAGATCAAGGAATACAACCTCGCCGACCGCCCGCGCGGTCGCGCCTAACCGGAACGGAGCAATGAGCGAGCGTGACGCGATGATCTGCCGCGCCTGCGGGCGCGAGGAGCGCGCCTCGGAGGGGTATCCCTGCCAGGAGTGCGGCACCTTCATCTGCAACATGTGCGAGCTGAAGGGCGTGGTGCGGTGCCAGGAGTGCGCGGCCAAGGGACCGCCGCGCGCCGGCGATCCGGTGCCGGCCAAGCCGTGAGCGACGGAACGGGCGGCGCCGACCTGCGCCGCTTCGGCGTCGCCGTCGGCCACGCCACGGACGCGGCGGGCGCGACCGGCTGCACCGTGGTGCGCGGCGCTGCGCATCCGCTGCGCGGCGCCTGCGCCGTCTTCGGACGAGCGACGGGCACCCGCGAACTCGCGCTGCTCGAGCCCGGGCACCTCGTGGACCGCGTGGACGCGGTGCTCGTGACGGGAGGGTCGGCGTACGGGCTGGCCGCCGCTGACGGCGTGATGCGCTGGATGGAGGAGAACGGGCGCGGGTTTCCGGCGGGCGGCGGTGTCGTGCCCATCGTTCCCGCGGCGGTGCTCTTCGACCTCCAGCCGCTTGGTCGCTTCGATGCGCGACCGACGCCCCAGATGGGCTACGACGCCTGCGACGGCGCCACGGCGCGGGGCGTCGCCGAGGGCAGCGTCGGCGCCGGGACCGGATTGACCGTGGGCAAGGTGCTTGGCCCGGGCGCCTGCATGAAGGGTGGCCTGGGCATCGCTGTGGTCGACGCGAGTGAAGCGGCGGCCTGTGCCATCGCCGCCGTGAACGCGTTTGGCGACGTCTGCGACGCCGAGGGGCGCGTGCTCGCCGGTGCGCGCCACGAAGGCGGCTGTGCAGGGACCGAGCGTGTGCTCGCCACGCGCGGGCTCGCCGGCGCCTTTGGCGGCGCGCACAACACGACCGTCGCGGTGATCGTAGTGGACGGCGTGCTCGACAAGCTGGCGCTCCAGGGCGTGGCGCGCGCCGCGGGCGCGGCGCTGCACCGGCGCGTGCGCCCGGCAGGATCGTTGGTGGACGGCGACGTGATCTTCGCGCTTTCACCGCTCACAGGAGCGCCGGCCGACCCGGTACGCGCCGAGATGCTCGCCGTCGCCGCCCTCGAGCAGGCCATCGAGCGCGCCGTGCGCACCGCTGTGGGCCGCGAGGGCGTCCCGGGCCTGGCCGGCTAGGAAACCAGCCCGCCCATCGCCATCGGCGCCACCGTGCCGCCGACGTGCACGTGCAGGCCCACCTCGGCCTCGACCTCGGCGTCCAGCTCGACGCGCATCACGTGCACCCCTGCCTCCCCGATGGGGAGGTCGATGGCCGCGATCACCGGAATGTCCACCTCGATCGCGCCGGGTGGGGGGGCATGCACCTCCACCTCGCCGCTCGACGACCAGATCTCGTCGCCGCCTGGTCCAACCCACGTGAGCGCGAGGGCGTGCGTTCCCGCGTCGTCCGGGCTGGCTTTGAGGCGCACGACGAGCGTCGCGCGCGGATGGACGGCCGGGACGCTCGCGACATGCAGGGCGTCGAACACACCGAGCACGTTGAGCTTCCCCTCCTGCGAGAGGTTGGCGGCGTCGGCAAAGAGGGCAAAGGAGCAATACATGATGGGGGAAGTTACGGCGCGGTCCGCGTGTCGGCGAGGCGTGCGCGCAGCGGTCAGTGCTCCTGCATACCACGGATTTCACGGAACGAGGCAGATACACCCGGATACGGCGAACGGCCTTGCCGCGGATTACACGGATCACAGGGCGGATCAATGCGGATGTTGTTCAGGGGGTTCCCCCAAACCGTTATCCGTGTTCATCCGCCAACATCCGCGTGATCCGCCGCATGGCAGTGCGCAGTGCTCCATCCTCGGCGTTCCCTGTTTCCCGCGCTGCGTCTGCTCTGACCATGCCGCACGCCGCCGCATCTCGATTAGCTTAATTCTGATGCTCCCCCTGCGTATTCTCGTTCCGGGCCTTGCGGCGGTGCTGCTGGCCGCGTGCGCCGCGCCGGCGCCGCGCCACGGCGCGGCGATCGAGCCGGCGTTGCCGCGCCCGTCCTTCACGCTCACCGACACGCGCGGTGTGCCGTTCGAGTTCGGCCGGGAGACGCGCGGCCTCCTGACCTTCCTCTTCTTCGGCTATACCAACTGTCCCGACGTCTGTCCGGTGCACGTGGCCAACGTGGCGGCGGTGCTGCACAAGCTGCCGTTCGAGGACCAGCGCAAGGCGCGGTTTGTCTTCGTCACCGCCGACCCGGCGCGCGATTCGCTGCCGCGGCTCCGGCAGTGGCTTGACCAGTTCGACGCCTCGTTCATCGGCCTGCGCGGCGACGAGGCGGAGATCGCACGCATCATGACCGCGACTGGCATGCCGCCGGCGATCCGCGGCGCGGTGGGTGCCGACGGTCGCTACGAGGTGGGGCATCCCGCCGCCGTGCTCGTCTTCACCGCCGATGACTCGGCGCACGTCCTGTATCCCTTCGGCACGCGACAGCTCGACTGGGCGGAGGACATTCCCCGCCTGCTGCGCGTACGTCCGCGGACGGAGAACTGACGATGCAGTGGTGGTGCTCGGCATCCGGCGCGCCGTGGACGTGGGCGCCGCAGTACTATCCCGGCGTCTGGCTGATGGTGGCCGTGCTCGCCGTGACGTTTCACGCGCTCTCGCGACGCGCCCGCGCCCAGGGTGAGGGGCGCGGGGCGTACTGGGGCGGCTGGATGGCCGTGGGACTTGTCTGGCAGGTGCTGGACTGGCCGATCGGGCCCCTCGCGGCGGGCTACCTCTCCAGCGCGCACGCCCTGCAGTTCGTGGTGCTCGCCCTCGTGGCGCCGCCGCTGCTGCTCCGCGCGACGCGACGCGCGCTTGCCGCCGCGGTGCCCACTTCCGGCGGCGCGCGCACCGTGGCGCTGCTGATCACGCAGCCGATCATCGCCGCCGTCATATTCAACCTCATCGCCATCGCGACGCACGTGCCCGCCGTGGTGGATGCACTGATGCCCACGCAACTCGGGGCGTTCACCATCGACCTGCTCTGGCTCGTCGGCGGGCTCGTGCTCTGGTGGCCGATCATCGTGGAGGCGCCGCGCCGGCCGTGGTTCGGCGCGCCCGTCCGCATGCTCTACCTCTTCCTCGGCACGCTGGTGCACACCGGCATTGCGATGGTCATGCTCGTCCGTGACTTCCCGATGTACGGCATCTACGAGCTGGCGCCGCCGTGGAAGGCGTGGACGCCGCTCGAAGACCAGCACCTGGCGGGCGGCGTCATGGAACTCGCCGGCGCGGCAGTCGTCTTCGGCATCATCACGGTGATCTTCTTCCGCTGGAGCGGGGGCGTGGAAGGGGACAACGCACCGCCGGCCCCGCCGCGGGATTAGTTTTCCCGGATGACCCCGCCCGCCGTCCACGCCGACCACCCGCAGCACCGGGTCTGGGTTACCGACCTGCTGCTGCTGTTCATGGCGACCATCTGGGGCGTGAACTTCTCGGTGGTCAAGTTCGGCATGCGGTATGTGGAGCCGCTGGCGTTCAATGCGATCCGCGTCATGATCGCCGGGGCGGCGCTCCTCGCGATCGTGCGCCTGCAGCGGCTCGCCCTCCCGCCGCGCCGCCAGCTCTGGGCCCTGCTGGGCCTTGGCGTGCTCGGCAACGGTGTGTATCAGGCGCTCTTCATCGAGGGGATCTCGCGCACCCGCGCCGGCAACGCCTCGCTCGTGATGGCGGCAACGCCGGTGCTGATTGCCGTGCTCGGGCGGCTGCGCGGCGTGGAGAAGCTGGCCGCGCGGGGGTACGTCGGCATCGCGCTGTCGGTCGCCGGCATCGGCATCGTCATGAGCGGCACGGCTTCGGCGCGCATCGGCGACGCGTCGCTCACGGGAGACGGGCTTATCCTGCTGGCCTCGCTGACGTGGGCCATCTACACCGTGTTGCTGAAGCCGTACACGCACCACGTGGACGGCGTGCAGGTGTCGGCGCTCACGATGATCGGTGGCGCCATTCCCCTTTGCCTGCTCGCGGTGCCGTCGGTCGGGCGCACCGCGTGGACCGAACTGCCGCTGTCCGCCTGGGGTTCCATCTTCTACGGCAGCATGTTCGCGCTCGTCATCGCGTACCTGATCTGGTACCGCGGCATCAAGCTGATCGGTCCGACGCGCACGTCGATGTACAGCAACCTCCAGCCCATCATCGCCGTGCTCGTGGCGTGGGTGGCGCTCGGCGAGGTGCCGACGGCGGCGCAGGGGGCCGGCGCCGCGGCGGTGATGGCGGGACTCCTCCTGACCCGTTCATGATCCGCGTCGTCCTCTTCGACATCGACGGCACGCTGCTCGCCAGCGGCGGCGTGGGGCGCCGCGCCATGGAGGCGGCGCTGCGCACGCACTTCGGGACGATCGGTCCCACGCATTACCGTTACGATGGAAAGACGGACCGGCAGATCGTGCGCGAGTCCATGCGCCACGCGGGATTCAGCGACGCGGACATCGATGCGCGCATGGAGCCGCTGCTCGACGAGTACCTGGCGCGCCTCGAGCAGACCATCACGGCCGAAATGTCGGGGGTGCGCGGGCACGCCGGCGTGCACGCGCGTCTCGATGCACTGCAGGCGCGCGAGGACGTGCTGCTGGGGCTCCTGACCGGGAACATCGCACGCGGCGCCGCGCTCAAGTTGCGCGCGGCGGGGCTGGCGCCGGAGCGCTTTCGCGTGGGTGCCTTCGGGTCGGATCATGAGCATCGTCCGGAACTGCCGGCCATCGCACGACGCCGCGCTGTCGAACTGCTCGGACGCGACGTCGACGGGAGCACCGTGGTCATCATCGGCGACACCCCGGCCGACGTGGAGTGCGGGCGCGGCATCGGTGCCCGCGCCGTGGCGGTGGCCACCGGACACTTCACCACCACGGACCTCGCGGCGTACGAGCCGCACGCCGTCTTCGAGGACTTCACGGACGTTGGCGCGGCCGTGCGGGCCATCTGCGATGCGTGAAGTCGAACTGAAGGGCGTCGTCGCGGACCCCGCGGCGTTGCGCGCGCGGCTCCTCGCGGCGGGGGCGCGCGAGGTCTATCGCGGGTCGCTCCTTGATGCCAGGTACGACCTGCCCTCGCGCGATCTGCTCGCCAAGGATCATGTCCTGCGGCTGCGCGTGTACGAGGACGACGCGGGCCGTCGCGCCATGCTCGACTGGAAGGGTCCGACGAGCTACGACACGGGTTACAAGGTACGCGAGGAGATTTCCACGCCGTGCGGCGATGGTCTCGCCATGGCCGAGATCCTCGCCCGGATGGGCTACGTCGTGATCCGTGAAATCGACCGGGAGATTGAGCAATTCGAGGTGCAGGGAACCACGTGCAGGGTCGAACGGTATCCGCGAATGGATGTGCTTCTCGAAATCGAAGGCGAGCCGGAGGCGATCGAGGCGGTCATCACGCTCGTCGGCATGACGCGCGCCGAGTTCACGAGCGAGCGCCTGCCGGAGTTCGTCCTGCGGTACGAGGCGCGCACGGGCGAACGGGCCGCACTCTGCCGCCGCGAGCTCACCGGCGACTACCGCTACAGCACCTTCGACGCCTGACGCCGTGACTGACCGCGCCGCCGAGTTCACGCTCCCCGAACTCACGCGTCCGCTGCGTGCGCTTGGCGCCGCGCGCTGGCTGCGTGACGCGGACCATGCGCGCTTCCTCACGCCGCTGCTGGCGGCTCGCCGCAGCGCGGCGCGCGTGCGGACCACCGAGGGGCATGCGGCCGCATTCCAGGCGGAGCGGCTGCGGCGCGCGCTCACTGAGGCGGTGGAGCAGATGGCGGCGGCACGGCACCCGCGCTCGGCACCGGAGCGGCGCGCGTTCGCCGCGCGCGTCACGGACGCCGGAGCGGCGGTGTGGGCGGCGCTCGACGCACTCGACGCCAGCGGCGTCGCGCTGACGGCGGCGGGCACCGCGGCGCGCGCCGCCGCGTGGACGGCGTGGGTGGCGGCGCTGCAGCGACTCTTCCTTGCCGCGGATGGGTGGTGGATGGCGATCGTCGAACTCCGCGACGGCGCGCGTCCGCGCGGCAGCGGTGCGGCGGCCCGGACCATTGGCGCGGTGCTGCTGCTCGCACTCGCGCCCGCCGTGCTCTCCGCACAGCAGCACCTCACGTACCGGGTGACGGGACTCACACCGTCGGCCCTGCAGGCGTCCGGGTTTGACGTCGTGGGCACCGAGGGAGCGACGGTGCTGGTAGTAGTGGAACCGCTGGAGCTGGCGCGCCTGCAGCGGCTGGGCGCGCAGGCGCAGCTTGTCACGGCGGTTGGCACGGACCGCCGTCGGATCATGCAACTGGCGGCCGTGGGCACGGCCACCGTGGTGTACCGGCCCTACGACGATCCGCAGCGCGGCATCCGCGCGTGGGTCGACTCGCTCGCGGCGGCGAACTCCCGCGTCAGCGTCGACACGGTGGGCCGTTCGCACGAGGGGCGACCGATACTCGCCGTGAAGATCGGGCCGCGCGGTGATGCGTCGTCGCGGCCGAACGTGCTCTTCGTGGCCACGCACCACGCACGCGAATGGGCGGCCACCGAGATGGCGCTGCGGTTGCTTCGACGGCTCGCAACGGGGACGGACGCGCGCACCGACTCGCTCGTGAACCAGCGCGACATCTGGGTGGTGCCGGTCGTGAATCCGGACGGATACGAGTTCACGTTCACGACGGACCGACTCTGGCGGAAGAACCGGCGCCCCATGTCAGGCGGCGCCATTGGCGTGGACCTCAACCGCAATCACACCACCAACTGGGGCCTCGACAATACCGGATCGTCACCGACGCCGACCTCCGAGATCTACCGCGGCCCCGGCCCCGCCTCGGAACCGGAGGTGAGTGCGCTGCAGGCCTTTCACGCGCTCCATCCGCCGGTCGTCTCGATCTCCTATCACACCTTCGCCGGGCTGCTGCTCTTTCCTCCGGGCTCGCGGTACGGGGTGCTGGCTGCCGACCTCGACGCGTACCGTGTGCTCGCCGGCACGAACGTGCGTCCCTCCGCCATGGATCGGCTGCCGGGCTCGGCACGCACTTTCTACTCGCCGTCCACGGCTTGGATGCTCTATCCGACCAACGGCGAGTACACTGACTGGGCCAGCGCGATGTTCGGCACGATCAGCGTCAACCCCGAACTGACGAGCGGCTACGGGCCGAGCGGCTACTACGGCTTTGAGTTTCCGGACGACGAGGCGCTGCTGCAGCAGCTGTTCACCGACAACCTCCCGTTTGCGCTTGACGCCATCGAGATGGCGCGCGATCCGGCGGGTTATCGCAGTCCGAGTACGGGACTGCGCGCCGAGCGCTGGGTGCTGGAGAGCGGCACCCAGCCGCTGCGCGTCCGCGGACCGGCGGCGCTCGTCGCGGGCGCCACACTCACGGCGGCGGGACAGACCGTCACCGTTGGCGTGGACTCGGCGTCGGGCGGCAAGTACGCGCGCCGGCTCGTCTCGCAGGGTTCAGCCGCCTTCCGTCCGGCGACGATCACCGTTGCGTCGGGCGCGGAGCGCGTGACGTGGACGCTGCTGAAGGCCGCGGGCGCCGAACCCGGCGACACGGCGTGGATGCTCACGGGCTTCGCGCTCGACTCTGCCCAGCGATACGCTGGGCGCGCCGCGTATCGCGCCACGGGCCCCAGCGAGATGCGATCGGCGGCGTTCACCATGCCGCCAGGACTCGATACGCTGAGCCTGACCTTCTGGACGCGCTACAGCGGTGACGGGTACAAGGAGACGCCGTTCGGCCTCGTGCGCGTCTCCGTGGACAGCGGTCGCACCTGGGACGCCGTGATGCGGCTCTCGGGCGGTGCGGTGACGTGGTATCCGGAGGATGTGCGCGTGGGCGGCATGCGGGGCAAGACGGTGCTGCTGTCGTTCCTGTCGTCCAACATGCCGTGGTGGCTGGATGAAGTGGCGGTCTACGCGAATGGGACGCCCGCCGTCGTAGGCGGTGGCGACCCCCCGGTGCACCTGCTCCCGTCGGCGAATCCGGTGCGCGGCAACGCGGTGACGTTCACGTGGCCATTCGCGCCGCGGAGCGGGCGCCTGGCCGTCTACGACTTCAGTGGTCGCCTCGTCTGGAAACACGATGTCCCGAGTGGTGCCGAGGACGCGACGTGGGACCTGGCGACGGGCCAGGTCCCCAATGGCGCCTATCTCGTGCTTGCCGAGAGCGGTGCTTCGCGTGCACGCTTGAGGCTCTTCGTCGCGCGGGAGGCGCCGTGATCGTCGGCGTGGGGTTTGACCTGGTGGACATTGCCCGCGTGGAGCGCCTGCTGCACGGCAAGGGTGATCGCGCCCTGGCCCGCCTCTTCCTCGAGCGCGAAGTGGCCTACGCCACCGCGCGGGCGCGGCCGGCCATGCACCTCGCGGCACGCCTCGCGGCGAAGGAGGCGGCGTTCAAGGCGCTCGCCGGCAGCGAGAGCGCCCGGCTGATCGGATGGAAGGACATCGAGGTCGTGTCGCGGCCGGGCCACGCGCCGGAGCTGGTGCTCCACGGTCGCGCCCAGCAGCGCGCCGACGTGCTCGGCGTGCGCCGACACTGGCTGACGCTGTCGCACACGGATAGTACCGCCGGTGCGGTCGTGGTGCTCGAGGCGGAGTAGCTGGTTCGGCCACGGCAACCACGAAGAACGAAGGGCGCGAAGGGCCGCGAAGGAAACGACTGGCGACGCACCCCACGGCGGTTCGCCGATGGGCCCTGCGCGTGCTCCGACCTTCGTGGTGGCTGTTAGGCCTTGCCGCGCGCGTAGATACCCGGCCGGCCGTCGCCCACGTTGCGGCGCGCCTGCATCCAGAGCAGTCCGCCCACCGCGAAAGCCAGGGCGATCGTCTGTGCCAGCGTCAGCGGGCCCATGAACCGGTCATCCTTGGCGCGGAAAAACTCCACCACGAATCGCTCGAGTCCTGCGAGCACGCAGTACAGGCCGAACAACCATCCCTCGGCGTGCTTGTGGTCGCGCAGCTTCCACAGGATCCAGAACATCATCAGGCCCATCGCCACTTCGTACAGCTGCGTCGGGTGCACCGCGACAACCTCGAGCGGCGGACGCCCGGCGAGTTCCTTGACGCCGAACTGCTCCACGAGGTTCTGCACCGTGGACGCGGGGTAGCCGTTGGGGAATGCCACGGCCCATCGGGAGTCCCACGGGCGCCCGTAGTCGTCGCCGACGGCCCAGCAGCCGGTGCGCCCGATGGCGTAGGCGGCGGCAAGGCCCGCGGCCGACACGTCGCTGATGCGCGTGAACGTCTGCCCGCGCCAGCGAATGATGGCGGCCGTGGCGAGAATCCCGCCGATGAGCCCGCCCCAGAAGACGAAGCCCGCGGTGTGCAGGAGCGCGCGCGGATCCTGGTACAGGATGGCGTAGTAGATCTTTGCGCCCAACAGGCCGCCGAGCACGGCGCCGACGAGCACGTCGCCCATGATCTCGGCGTCATGCCCGCGCCGGTCCAATTCCACCTGGCCGATGTACTGCGCCACCAGGAAGGCGAGCAGCATGGCCAGGCCGAAGCCGGTCAGCGTCAGCGGGCCGACGTGCAGCTCGAACGGCTGGACGACGATGTAGTCGGGCGTCATGCGGGGAAGATAGCGGCAGGAGGTGCCGTTGCGCGACCTACCGCTTTCGCCGCGACTTCTGGTACATCGCGACATAGGTCGCCATGGGCACTCGGCTGATCACGCGACCGACGACGTCCAGCGCGATGTCGTCGAGCGACCTGAATCGCAGGCACGACTTCCCCATGTCGAGCTTGAGGCCGGCGGCCCTGTACCCCGCCTTCAGCTCGACCAAGAGCGCCGGGTCTCCGTACGGTCCCATCAGGTAGAGCGCCGTGTGGTTCTTCTGGGCAGCCAGCGCCACATAGCAAAGCGGCTCCCCGTTGTACGTGTCCGGTAGAACCGTCAGGGGGACCGTCCAGCAGATCATCCCGTAGCCCATCGATTCCCGGTAGCCCGTGGGCATCGCGCGCTTCACGGCCGCGCGCACCTTCGCCATCACCGCGCGACGTTCAGGCGGCAGCGAAGCCAGGTACAGGGCGACGGTGGGGGCGGTGGACTGGACCATGTCTCAGCTCCCGGCTTGAGGGACGGCGCGACCGACGATAATCGAGATGTTGTCGCTGCCGCCGCCGTCGAGGGCGTCCTGCAGCAGCGCCTCGCAGGCCTGCCGCGATGACGTCATCGTCCGCAGGCGCTCGGCGATCTGGTCGTCGGAGACGTGCTTCGGCAGGCCGTCGCTGCACATCAGGTGCACGTGGTGCCAGTCGTTCTCGATGGCCGTGACCACGGGCGACGCCTCGGGCCCGCCGATGGCGCTGGAGAGGACATGCTTCCAGCGGTCGTGCCCAGGATCGGAGCGCCGGATGACACCGGCGGCGATCAGCTCCTCCGCGACGGTCTGGTCGCGCGATACCTGATGCAGCTTGTCGTGGCGCAGTGTGTAGTACCGGCTGTCGCCGACCTGCAGGATGTACGCCCGCGGCCAGACGCCGAGGAACGCGGTAAGCGTGGTCGCCATGCCGCTGCGATCGTCGACCGTCGAGCGCTGGGTCAGCTTGGCGTGCACGCGCATGGCCCCTTCCTGCAGCACGTGCGTGAACTCGGCGTCGTCGTTCGGGTCGGCTGTGTAGTAGCAGTGAACGGAACGGGTGATGTAGGCCGTGATGCCGTCCAGCGCGAACCGGCTGGCTTCCTCACCCCCGGCGCTTCCGCCCACGCCATCGGCGACCATCGCGAGGAAGGCGAGGCGATCAGTGTCGCTCGCGCTGATGCTCTCGGGCGGGACGCTCGTCTGGTGGATGGCGAGGTGCTTGTGCAGCGACGCGATCAGGAAGTGGTCCTGGTTCTGGGTGCGCACCCTGCCCACGTGGGTGACGCCGAACACGTCGAGTTCGGTGTCCCGCGGCTTCCGTGGAATGCCGCCGGACGCACTTTCCTGGATGTGCACCATCGAACCCTCCGGGGGGACATGACGCGGGTGGCACGCCGGATAATACGGTCAGGGAGCGGATTCCGGCCAGCAGGCCGGTGCGGGGTGGGGATTGGTGAGGCGAGCTGGTGGTCGGGCCTACTCAGACCTATCGGCGCAGAGGCCCCATATGGCGGCGTCCTCGGGGGAGCCCCATCGATAGAAGTGGCCACGCAGCGTTCCCTCGAGTTGCATACCCGCCTTGGCCATCACCCGTCCCGAGGCGGGATTGCGCACGAAGTGATAGGCGTAGATGCGCTGGAGCGAGAGCCGGCCGAAGCCGAACGCGAGCACCGCGCGCACCGCTTCCGTCGCGTATCCGCGGCCCCAGAAGGGCACGCCGATCCAGTAGCCGAGTTCGGCGCGTCGCTGCGGCAGCTCGATGCGCAGCGAGATGGCACCAACCAGCCCCTCCTCCGCCTCGGTAATGGCGAGGGTCGCGCTCTCATGGCGCGTCCACGCTCCTTCGTGCGTGGCGATCCAAGCCTCGGCCATCCCGTCCAGGTACGGATGCGGGATCGCGAGCGTCGTGTCGGCCACCTCGCGGCTTCCCGCCAGTCGCTGCACCATGGCGGCATCGCTGAGCAGGAAGGGGCGAAGGACCAGCCGTTCGGTGGTCAGCGTCGGGAGCTTGCGCATGCCGCGAAAGATGGCGATCCCCCACCTGCGATGAAAGCGAGGCCGCGTGCGGCGGCGGAAGTAGCGGCGGGGCGGGCTACTCCTCGAGCAGGGCCCTGGCGCGGTCGAGTTCCGGGGACGGCACGAGCAGCTCGGCGCCGCCCACGAAGGAGCCCTGGAACCCGGCGCCGAACATCCCGACCTGAGGGCCCTTGAGAAGTACGGGGATGCCCTCCGCCTCGAGTCGTGCGCGCACGAGGTCGGCATCGAAGCCGTTCGCGAAGCTGGCCAGCGGTACGAACCGCGGATCGTCTGTCATGGGCTCTCCGACGTTGCCGTTCGAATATGCGGGCGACGGCGCGAACTGGCGAGGGCGGCGAGCCGCGCCGGAAGGCGGTCGAGCACACGCCAGGCCGCCACGGCAGCGCGCGAGCCGAGGAGGTCCAGCGCGCCGCGGAACGCGGCCAGTTCCCGTCGCCGCACGGCCGCGCGCAGCGCCCGGAGGTCGCGCAGGGCGGGGCGTCCGGTGGGAGTGCGTTTCCCCAGACGCGGCACCAGCAGTGGCTCGAGTTGCAGGGTGATGACGTGGGCATCGTGGAGCTCGCCCAGCGTGTCCTGCAGCACGCGCAGCAACCGGAGCGCGCGCTCGCCGGCCGGCGTCTGCGCGTCCACGGCCTCCACGAGGTAACGAAGGCGCTTCACCTTGATGCGCGCGCGATGGATGATCTCCACCTGCGTGCGGTGCTCGATGCGCTCGAGCGCCGCATGCGCGGATGCGAGGTGGTGCGCCAGCACCGAGGCGAGGTGTGTGCCCAGCGTTTCGGGAGGGCCGCCGGCGTCGCGTCCGCTCGCGAGGGCGTCGGCGAGCGCGGTCGCCAAGGTGGGCCACTGCTCGCCCACTCGCTTCTGGAGCCGCCCGCGCTCTGCGGCGTAGACGGTGCGCCGCTGGCCGGCGAGCCACTGCGCCGCGCGCGCCGCCGGCGCGCTGAATGGCTCACCCGGCGCCGTCAGCCATTGCCATTCCACCTGTGCGTCTCGCGCCGCCCCGGCGCGCCGCGCGATGCGGCGCAGGGCCGCGCGGTCGCGGCGCGGCAGGTCGTCGTTCACCAGGTCGCCCACGGCGCGGAGCCAGCTGCGCAGCCGGCGAATGGCGACCCGGAAGTCGTGCACC
This sequence comes from Gemmatimonadota bacterium, assembly GCA_016218305.1. Lineage (GTDB taxonomy): Bacteria > Gemmatimonadota > Gemmatimonadetes > Gemmatimonadales > Gemmatimonadaceae > PNKL01. The sequence goes on from JACREJ010000071.1 coordinate 23,202, forward strand.
TCCTCATTGGCGATGGTAGCGGCCGGGTCGCTGGTGTCGGGCACCGCGAGCGGCGCCGCCTTCTCCATCGTCCGCTCCAGCCGCTGGCGGGTGACGGCGCGCGCGGCGGCGCGCGCCGGCTGCGACAGCAGCCCGCGCGCCTCCGGCGTGCGACGTCGCCGGGTCTTCTTCACCGGATGAGCGCCAGGAGCGCGGCCACTGCAGCCTCGAGCTGCTGGTCCTTGCCGCGGCTGACCACGTGGTACTCGTTCATGACCCGGATGTCGGGCTCCGTCTGCAGGTTCTCGAGATACCGCCCCGTGTTGGAGTCCTTCACCCCGACGCCAGGCACGCCCCACCGGAGCCCGTCCGTCAGCGACTCCCATCCGGCGAAGGTGCACGTGCCGGGCACCGGCATGCCGACGAGCGGTCCGAGCTTCTGGTCCTTGTACGCGTACGCATAGCAGTGCCCGTCGCTATAGTTGGCCTCGTTCGCCAGCGACACGCTCGGCTTGCTCCAACGGAAATTCGGTTCGTACCCGGTGCTGCGGGTGTCCGTGGTGTAATCGAAGAACTTCTTGCCGCTCAGGAACATCGCCAA
>JACREJ010000072.1 GCA_016218305.1 Gemmatimonadota bacterium
GGCCTGATGGGCGCGCTTCGCGCGCCTCTATTCAGCCCTCCAGTATGAGCGAACGCCCCCCTCCGAAACGCCCCTTCCCGATGAGGCCGCTGGAGCGCAACGACGGAGCGCACCGCCGAACGTCGCGCTTGTACCCGCCTTCCACTCCCGAGCGCGCTGCCGCGCCGCTGAGCGCCCGGCGCGCTCCGTTCGCCAGAGTGTACGACGGCGGACGGCGTGTCCGGTCCCGCGAATACTCGAAGGGCCACCGTGCTCACGCACGGTGGCCCTGAGAATTGAGCGGGATCGGACACACCGGCAGCCGTCGCGCGCCGAGCCGTCCCACTCTGAAGTTACGGGACTCGCTTCACAGTAAGCGGCCCGGCGAGCGTGATCGCCACCCGCCCGCCTTGGGCCAGGCAGCCATTCCAATCCGCCGACCCCGCGGCCACCGCGCCGCCGGCCGCGGCGCCAACAGCGGCGCCGACCACCGTGGGCTTGGTCTTCTTTCCGATCATCTGCCCGACGATGGCGCCAGCCGCGGCACCGATCGCCACCTTCTTGGCCTGGTCGGCGGTGCTCTGCGCCCGCACCACCTCGACGTTCGGCACGGCCGCCGTCCCCGAGATGCTGTAATCGGCGCCGCCGAACGAAACCGACACGGGCTCGAAGGCCAGGCGAATGCCTTCCTTGCCGTTCTCGCCGCGCTTTGCTTCCGACACGCGCAGCACCACCGTGGCACCCGCCGGCACCGACACACCGTTCGTGCCCGTCACGGCGTCCGACAGCGTCGCGTTCACGCGCTCGCCCACCTTGGCGATGTTGGTGCAGACGCGGCTTTCACTCGACGCGTTCAGCAGCGTGCCGGCGGCGATGGAGCCCGTCGTCGGCGCGGCGGCGGCGGGGGCAACGCTCTTCGCAGGCGCGGGAGCAGTCTTTGCTGGCGGGGCCTTGGCCGGTGCCGGCTTGGGCGCCTCGGCGACCGTCGCGGCGGCGGCCTGTGCCGTGTCACCAAGCTGCGGCTGGCCCGCCGCGGCGGGCGCCAGTTCCACCTGTCGGCTGTCGGCGGCCGCGTCGTCGGATTTGCCGCACGCCGCAAACAGCGCAACCAGGGCCAGCGGCGCAACCGTAATCCGGATAAACTTCGTCATGAGATTCTCCTGCCTGCGAGTTGGAAGCCGTCTCTCGAATAATCACATTGCCCTCGGCGGCGCACAACCTTGACGCGGGGTATGGTACGCCCCCTGCGGCGCCTGCTGCCCTTCGCGATGCCTTACCGCGCCGCCATGGCATGGGGCATCGCCTGTGTGGCTCTCTCATCGGCCTTCTACAGCCTGCAGCCGCTCTTCCTGCGCTCGGCCATCGACGCCCTGCACGACGGAGCACCCGCCTCGCGTGTCTGGCGCCTGGCCGGACTGATGGTGACCGTCGCGCTCGTCACCGCCTATTTCCGCTGGCAGATGCGCGAACAGCTCAACGGCATCAGCCGGCGCATCGAGACCGACCTGCGCGACCGGCTCTTCGCGCACCTGATGACGCTCGACGCCGGGTGGTACGCGAAGACGCGCACCGGCGACGTCATGGCGCGGCTGACCAACGACCTCGGAGCCGTCCGCATGGCGGCCGGCCCCGCGATCATGTACTTGGTAAACACCATTGCGGGCGGTTTGTTCGCACTCGCCTTCATGGTCCGGCTCTCCCCCCGGCTGACCCTCGTGGCCCTCGCGCCGCTCCTCCTGCTCCCGGTGGTGATGCTGCGCCTCGGGCGCGCCATCCATGACCGGTTTGAGTCGGTGCAGGCGCACTTCAGCGACCTGACCACTCGCGTGCAGGAGAACCTGAGCGGCGCGCGCATCGTGCGCGCCTACCGGCAGGAGCCCGCCGAGTCCGAGCGGTTCGCCGCGATGAGCAGCGAATACGTGCGCCGCAACCTCGCGCTGGCGCGGCTCAACGCACTGATGCACCCGACCTTCACCCTGCTCGCCGGGCTCGGCTCGGTGGCCGTGCTCGGGATCGGCGGCGCCATGGTGCTGCGCGGCACGCTCACCGTGGGGACGCTCGTCGCGTTCGGCATCTACCTCACGACGCTCACGTGGCCGCTCATCGCGCTGGGCTGGGTGACCAACCTCTTCCAGCGCGGCGCCGCGTCCATGGAGCGGCTCATCGAGATCCTCGACACCACCGCCGCCGTGCAGGATCCGGCGCAGCCGCGCACGCTGCCCCCGCGCACCGGCGGGCGCCACGTGGAGTTCCGCGACGTGTCGTTCGCCTATCCCTCGCGCGACGGCGCCGCGCCGCGCCAGGTCCTGCGCCACGTGTCGTTCTCCATCCCCGCCGGCGGTACGCTCGGCGTGGTCGGCGCCACCGGCGCCGGCAAGAGCGCCCTGCTCGAACTGCTGCCGCGCTTCTTCGACCCGCAGTCCGGCACCGTCCTGCTCGACGGCGTCGACGTGCGCGACCTCCCGCTCGATACCCTGCGCGCCGAGATCGGCTTCGTGCCGCAGGACGCCCTGCTCTTCAGCGACACCGTCGCGTTCAACCTCGCCTACGGCGGCGCCGACAGCGCCACCGCCGAGTGGGCCGCAGAGGTGGCGCAGCTGGCCGAATCGGTCGCCCGCTTGCCGGCGGGCGACCAGACCATGCTCGGCGAGCGCGGCATCAACCTGTCGGGCGGGCAGAAGCAGCGCGCCACGATTGCCCGTGCGCTCGCGCGCCAGCCGGCGGTCGTGGTGCTCGACGACGCGCTGTCGGCGGTGGATACGCACACCGAGGCGGCCATCCTGCACGGCCTGCGCGAGGCGCTGAGCGGGCGCACGGCCCTCTTCGCCTCACACCGCGTGACGGCCCTGCGCGAGGCGACGCACATCATCGTCCTCGCCGACGGCACCGTGGTCGAGGAGGGGACGCACGACGCGCTGGTCGAGCGGCGCGGTCGCTACTGGGAGCTGCTGCACCGGCAGCTGCTCGAGGAAAGCATCGAGGCGGAGACGAGCGCCCCCGCCTAGTGCGCCACCGCGAGCGCCCGCGGCAGGCGCACCGTGAAGACCGTCCCTTCGGACTCGTTGGAGACGAACGAGACCTGGCCGCGAAGGTAGTGGCGGGTGAGCAGGCGGATGCTGTAGGTGCCGAGCCCGCGCCCTGCCCCCTTGGTGGAGTACGAGCGCTGGAAGACCTGCTGCTGCACCTCCACCGGCATCACCGACGCGTTGTGCACGGTGAAGACGACGGCGTCCGTCTCGCGGCGCGCCCCCACGGTCACGACGCCCCCCACCGGCACCGCCTCGAGCGCGTTCTTCGTGAGGTTCACGAGGACGCGCCGGACGAGCACGGGATCCGAGGTGAACTCGAACGGCTGCGTCGTGCTCTCCACGTGCAGTTCCCGGCCGCGCCCCGCAGTGGACGTGCGCATCACGTTCAGGACCCGCCGGATGAGCTCCATCGAGTGCACGACGCGCGGCGCCACCTCGAGGTCGCCGGACTCGGCGGCGCTCAGCGCACGCTGCGCGTCGATCTCTTCCACCAGCTGGTCCGCCGACTGCGACATGACCGTCGCAGCCTCTTGAATGCCGGCTGCCGGCAGCTGCCCCTGCGCCATCAGCTCCGACAGCCCCTGCACGCCGCCGGCGGTGTTCAGGACGTCGTGATAGAAGATCCGCTCGAGCGCTTCACGCCGCTTCTCATGGCTGATGTCGATCAGCGAGAAGACGGTGAACCGCTCCCCCTCCACGTCGAGCGACTGCGCCCACACACGGAAGTCCACCGACGTCTCCACGCCCTCACCGTTTCCGATCGTGAGGCGGCACTCCTGGACGTCGAGTCCGCGCCACTTCTGGCTGTTCACGATGGCGCGCGCCGCCCCGCAATTGCGGCAGAACTTGGTCGTGCCGCAGCCGCCGTCCGTCTCCCGCGAGTGGATGCACCCCACCGCCTCGCCGGGGCGCTTGCCGAGGGCGGAGGCCACGAGCGCCTCGAACACCTCGCGCCGTTGATCCACGACCCCGACTTCGGGATCGCCGGTTCCCAGGAACTCGCGGAAGGCGAGGTTCATGAGCACGATCTGGCGATCGCCGTTCAGCACCACCGCCATGTTCGGCATCGCATCGAGGAAGTCGCACACGAACGGCAACCCCACGAGCTTGCGGTGCTGGCGCAGCACCTCTTCGACACCCGCACGCTCCGCTGGCGCGAATGCGGTGGGCAACTTCACGGGGACAGCTTCGGGGGCGTTCGGAACAGTCATGCGCACGACCTTGCCCTCTCGGGCGGAGATGCGCAAGTCAGCCGGGGGGCGGTGCTCACTTGCTGGATGCGTGGTGCCCTGACGTGAACTGCGGCCGGATGCGTGCCCGGTGGAACCGGGGCACACTCCGCGGCTAGATGCGTGACCGGATGAACTCGGGCGTGTACTGCTGCAGGAAGCTGGCGATGCGCGTGAACTGGTCCGAAATCAGCAGCAGGCCGACCGCGATGAGCAGCGCTCCGGCCAGTCGGTTGATCCAGACCATCTGCGTGCGGATCTTCTGGAAGAAGCCGAGGAACCGCTCCACCGCCACGGCGGCGAGCAGGAACGGGATGGCGAGTCCCATCGAGTACACGAACAGCAGCACCAGCCCGCGCCCGAGGTCGGCTTCGCTCGCGGTGTACGTGAGGATCGCGCCGAGGATGGGGCCGATGCACGGCGACCAGCCTGCGCCGAACGCGATGCCGACGAGCACGGTGCCGAGGTAGCCGACGGGCTTGTTGGTGAGGTGCACGCGCGTGTCGCGCGCGAGCAGGCCGAGGTTCAGCACGCCGAGCAGGTACAGCCCGAACACGATGACGAGCGCGCCGCCGAATCGCGTGAGCCAGACGCGCTGGCTCAGCAGGACGCGGCCCAGCACCGTGGCGCTGGCGCCGAGCGCCAGGAAGATCAGCGTGAAGCCGAGAATGAAGAGCAGCGCGTGGATCAGGGCGATGCGCCGCGAGCGCTGCACGTCCTCGAGGCTGAGCCCCGTGATGAACGTGACGTAACTCGGCACCAGCGGGAGCACGCAGGGCGAGAGGAAGCTGAGCAGCCCCGCACTGAACGCGATGGCAATGCCGAGCGAGGCCGGTTCGTTCACAACGTTCTCCGATCGAGGACCGAGGGTGTCCGGCGGCAGGCGCGGCAGGTGCCATGCACGAGGAGCCGGTGTCGCGAGGGGACAAAGCCGCGCGCGGCGGCCGTGCGGCGAATGATATCGGGAATGCGGTCGTCGAAGAACTCGATGACGGTGCCGCAGATGGTGCAGGTCAGGTGGTAGTGGTTCGGCAGGTCGCGCTTGGGCTCGAAACGCTTGAAGCCCTCGCCGAAGTCGCGTTCCTCCGCGAGGCCCGACGAGACGAGCAGGTCGAGCGTACGATACACGGTGGCGAGGCCGACGTTCTGCCCCTGCTTGGCCAGCACGGCCGCCACGTCCTCGGCGGAGAGATGCGCCGGCGCGCCCAGCAGCACATCGGCAATGGCCAGTCGCTGCTGGGTGACCGGCAGTCGCCGTTCACGCAGGAACGCCCGAAAGCGTTCAGCCGCGGCGATACCTACGCTGGCATCCGCCATGCGGGATCCTGGAGCAGCGTGCGCAGCTGGTCGCCGCTGAGCCGCTCGGTTTCGGTGAGGTCCTTCGACCGCTGGGTCACGCCTCGCGCCACGGCATCCACCGTGGCCAGCGGGGCGTCGGCCGTGGCGCCGCATTCGAAGAGCCACTTACCACGGTCGGGTCCTTTCCGCGTGAGGCGGTAGCGGGCGGTGAAAACCACCAAACGGTCGGCGGGCACGGGCACGGTGGGGTTCACGGGCACAGGCACGGTGGGGTCCACTGCGGGCACGCTGGGGTTCTCGGGCACGGGCACGGTGGGGTCAACCAGCACGGCGGGGTGCTCGGAGAGGGTAGGGTCAGCCTTTTCGGCCTCCCCTGCACCCCACTGTGCGTGTGCCTCTTCCCCGCTCGGGTCCCCTGCACCCCACTGTGCCCCAGCCTCCTCCCCGCCCGGGTCCCCTGCACCCCACTCTGCCCCTGCCTCCTCCCCGCCTGGAGTCACCGCGACCACCGCGACTCCGGTTTCCAGCACCCCCTGCCGGATCGGGCTGAACAGGTGCAGCTCCACGATGCGGTCCGCCCCGAGGCGGCCCGCAATGGCGGTCAGGAATCGAGCGCGCGTGTCGTCCATCCGCGGGAATCTAGCCCCGTGCAGGGTATCCCTCCACCCGCGGACCCTACAGCAGGGCCACCGGATCCCGGTCGAACGTCACCCGCATGTCGTGCGCCGCCGGCAGCTCGAAACGGGTCAGGAAGGCCCGCATGAGCTGGGTCATGGGCCGCGACCGCTCCGCCTTGAGCACCAGATGCCACCGCCACCGCCCCTTGATCCGCTCGATGGGGCACGGCGACGGGCCCACCAGTGTCACGGCGTCGCCCAGCGTCGTGATGCGCGGCGCCAACCAGTCGGCGGCCTGCTGGGCGCACGCCGCCACGGCGAGTTCGTCGAGTCCGCTGATGACCACGTTCGCCAGCCGCAGGGTGGGCGGGTACGGCGGACTCTCGCGGGTCGGCAGTTCCTCGCCCACGAAGCGGAGGTAGTCGTGTTCAATGGCGCAGACCACCGCGTGATGCCCCGGGGTCCGCGTCTGGATGAACACCTCGCCCCCCTTGGGACCGCGCCCGGCGCGCCCCGCCACCTGGCTCAGCAGCTGGAACGTGCGCTCGCTGGCGCGAAAATCGGGGAGGTTGATGCCGATGTCCGCGTCGATCACGCCGACCAGGGTCACGTTGGGGAAGTCGAGTCCCTTCGCGATCATCTGCGTGCCGAGCAGGATGTCCACCTCGCCGCTCCCCACGCGGTCGAGGATCTCGGCGTGCGCCCACTTGCCGGTCGTGGTGTCCACATCCATGCGCGCCACGCGCGCTGACGGAAAGCGCTCGTTGAGCAGCCGCTCCACCTGCTGCGTGCCGACGCCGCGCTGGTTCATGCGTTCGGCCCCGCAGTCGCGGCAGGTGGTCCCCAATGCCTCGGCGTGCTGGCAGTAGTGGCAGATGAGCCGTTCGGGGGCGCGGTGATACGTGAGCGAGATCGCGCAGTTGGGGCAGGTCACGACATGCCCGTCGGGGCAGGTGACGAAGTTCGCGAAGCCCCGCCGGTTGAGGAGCAGCAGGCTCTGCTCGCCCCGCGCGAGCCGGTCGTGGAGCGCGGCCTCGAGCGGTGCGCTCAGGATGCGCCGCAAAGCCTGCACCGCGGCGGGCGCCCCCTGCCCCGTCTCGGTGCGCAGGTCCACGATCCGCACCCCGGGCAGCGCCCCGCCTCCCACGCGCGCCGGGAGCGACAGCAGCGTGTACTTCCCCGACTGCGCGTTGGCCCAGCTCTCGAGGCTCGGCGTGGCGCTCCCCAGCACGACCACCGCCCCCGCCTCGCGCGCGCGCACGATGGCCACCTCGCGCGCGTGATAGCGCGGCGCCTCCCCCTGCTTGTACGTGGCCTCGTGCTCCTCGTCCACGACGATGGCGCCGAGGTTCGCGAGCGGTGCAAAGACCGCGGAGCGCGCGCCGATGGCGATGCGCTTGTCGCCGCGCTGCAGCGCGCGCCAGGCGTCGTAGCGCTCGCCGTCGCTGAGCCCGGAGTGGAGCACCGCCACGAGGTCGCCAAAGACGGCGCGGAAGCGGTCCACCGTCTGCGGCGTAAGGGCGATTTCGGGGACGAGCACGATGGCGCTCTGGCCGCGGTCGTGCAGCACGTGCCGCAGGAACTCGATGTAGACGAGCGTCTTGCCGCTGCCGGTGATGCCGTGCAGCAGGAAGGTCGCACCGGGGGCGCCGCTGCGCAGCGCCGCGATGGCGCGGCGCTGCGCGTCACTGAAGGTGACTGCCGCCGGAGGCGGCGCGGCGCGCGTGACGAACGGGTCGCGGTCCACGGGCTCCTGCGCCACCTCGGCCACGCCCCGCTTCACCAGCCCCTGCACCACGCTCTCCGTGCAGCCGAGCCGCTCCACGAGGTGCGCCACGGTAGACTGTCCGCCGAGCGACTCGAGCAGCTCGTAGAGCGCGCGCTGCTGCGGTGCGCGCTTGAAGAGCGCGTCGCGCTGCATCAGCGAATCGAGCGGCTGCGAGATGCGCAGCACGCGCTGGGTGCGCAGCGCCGGATCGGCGCGGCGCGCGCGCGCCATGGCGGCGGGAAGCGCGGCGCGCAGGACAAGGCCGACGGGCGACACGTAGTAGTCGGCCATCCAGCGACCGACGGCGAGCAGGTCGGCGCGAAAGGCCGGCTGCGCATCGGGCGCATCGATGATGGGCTTCGCCGCGGCCGCGCCCAGCGATTCGCCGCTGCTCTCCCCCAGCACGATGCCCATCGCCGTGCGGTTCCGGAATGGCACCACGACGCGCGCGCCGGCCGTGACCGCGTGCCTCAGCCCATCCGGAACGGCGTATGTGAATGCGCGGAAGAGCGGCAGCGGCAGTGCGACGTCGACCAGCCGGTCGGTCATGTCCGTCCCGGCGCCGGCGGCGACGGGCGGGGCTGGGCCGGCGTCGGAGCCGGCGCGGTAAGCTGCACCGGGAGTGCACTGCCGGACGGCGTCCCCGTGCGCACGCGCGCGTCGCGCCGCGCCCCCGCCTCGTACAGCCACTTCTCGAGCGCGCCCGCCAGGTCGGCCCCTCGCTGCCAGCGGGCCTCGGGCATCTTCTCGAGACAGCGCATCACGATGGCGGCAAGCGCCGACGGCACCTCGGAGTTCACCTCCGCCACGGGGACGGGCGCCTCGTGCACCTGCTTGTAGCCCACGGCGAACGCGTCGGCGGCGTCGAACGGCGGGAAGCCCACGAGGCACTCGTACATCATCACGCCCACCGCGTACAGGTCGGCGCGCCCGTCGAGGGTGCGCCCCATCGCCTGCTCCGGCGCCATGTAGTGCGGCGTTCCCATCGCGCGACCGCTGGCCGTGAGCCGGGCGTGGAACTGCGCGGTGGCGATGCCGAAATCGGTGAGGTAGGCGTTGCCGTCATCGTCGAACAGCACGTTGTCGGGCTTCACGTCGCGGTGCACCACGCCGTGGCGATGCGCGTGGTCGAGCGCCGTCGCCACCTGCGCGCCCACCTCGGCGACTCGCACCGGAGGAAGGGTGCGCTGGCGCGCGAGCAGGTCGGCCAGGCCGCCGCCGCCGAGAAACGGCATGATGAGATACACCATCTCGCCCACCTCGCCGTAATCGAACGGCACGCAGATGAGCGGATGCACCAGCCGCGCCGCCGACTCCGCCTCGCGGCGGAACCGCTCGCGCATCTCCTCGTCGCGCGCGAGGTGCGCGTGCATGACCTTGAGCACGAGCGGACGGCCCAGCGTCTCCTGCTCCACGAGGTAGACGTCGGCCATGCCGCCCGAGCCGATGCGCCGCAGCACGCGGTAGCGGTTGCCCGTGGCCTGCCGCAGCGCGGTGATCAGCGCATCGGGCACGTCGGGGCGCGTGGGGACGTCGGGCAGCGCCGCCGCGCAGCGCACGCACGTGGTGCTCGCGCCGCGATTCCAGGTGCCGCATTCGGGACAGAACACGCTACAGCACCCCGCGGCGCTTGAGCGCAAGCACGAGCAGGCCGCCCAGCGCCAGCTGGCCCACGAACATCACCCAGAAGCCGTGCGGCCAATTGGCGAGCGGGATGTCGGCGAAGTTCATCCCCCACATGCCGCTCACCACGACGAACGGGACGCTCAGCGTGGCGACGACGGTAAGGCTCTTGGTGGCGATGTTCAGGCGGTTCGACACCTGCGTCAGGTACGACTCCATCACCGACGACACGAGGTCGCGGTACGTGTCGATGGCCTCGTTCAGCCGGATGATGTGGTCGTAGATGTCGCGGTAGTAGATCTGCAATTCCGGCGGGATGAGCGCGGTCGGCCGGTTGGTGAGGTAGCTGAAGACCTCGCGCTGCGGCGCGAGGTGCCGCCGCAGCTGCAGCACGAGGCGCTTGACGCTGAAGATGTCGTGCAACGCCGCCTGGTCGAACCGCGTGAAGACGCGCTCCTCGATGCTGTCGATGAAGTCGTCGAGCTGGTCGACGATGGGGAAGTAGGCATCCACGGCCGCGTCGAGCACCGCGTGCATCATGCGCGCCGCGCCGCGCTGCAGCAGGTCGGGGGATCGCACCACCCGCTCCCACACCAGGTCGAGCCCCGGCGCGTGCGACCCGTGCACCGTCACCAGGTAGTTGCTGCCGAGGATGCAGCAGAGATTGAACGTCTCGATGTCGTGCGGGTCGTCCGTTTCGCTGAGAAAGCGCACGCCGCGCACCACGACGAAGAGATAGCCGGCCTGCTCCTCCACCTTCACGCGCCCGTTGGGGCTCAGCGTGTCCTCGACGAGCAGCGGATGGACGTGGAAGACGTTCTCGAGCAGGGCCACCTGCGCACTGCTGTCGGTGTCCACATCCACCCAGAGGAAGCCTCCGGCGTCCTGCAGGCAGCGTGGGAACTCGCGCGGATCGAGATCGCGCTGCACCCCGCCCGCCGACGCACGGTACCAGCTGCGCGGGAACGCCGCCTCGACGACGGCCATCCGCTGCGACTTGCGAATGCGAAACGTGCCGGATGGGCGACGAGCCAACGGATCCTCCGCGCGGTGAGGGACGCTCGTGCGAAAGCTACGGTGTGCGTGAACGGACCAGCAAGCTTAGTCCTCGAGCGCGCGCATGTGGACCACCGAGGCCTCGCCGACGCGATCCGGCGCGTATCCGCCCTCGAGCGCGCTCACCAGGCGCCCGCCGCACCACGATGTGGCCCGCTCCACCATCGCCCGTGTGAGCGCCGTCACATCGTCCATCTCGAGCGTGAACCCGCCCAGCGGGTCGCCGTTGAGCGAGTCGAACCCGGCCGACACCAGCACGAGGTCGGGCGTCCAGTTGGCGGTGGCGGCGTCCACAGCGCCGACGAAGGCCTGCACGTACGCGGCAGCGGCCTGCCCAGCGGGCATGGGGACGTTCCAGATGGTCTCCTTCGGGCCGCGGTCATCCGCCGCGCCCGTCCCCGGGTACCAGGGCCACTGGTGCATCGAGACAAAGCGGATCTCCTCGGTCTCCTGCACCAGCGCCTGCGTGCCATTGCCGTGGTGCACGTCCCAGTCGGCGATGAGAATGCGTTTCAATCCATGGCGCGAGCGCGCGTAATGCGCACCGACGGCCACGTTGCCGAAGATGCAGAAGCCCATCGCGTGTGCGCGCAGGGCGTGGTGCCCGGGCGGCCGCACCGCGCAGTAGGACCGACGCCCCTCGGCGACGGCGAGGTCAATGCCGTCGAGCACGCAGCCGGCCCCCGCCACCGCGGCCTCCCACGATCCCTCGCTCGCCACGGTGTCGGCGTCGAACCGGCCGCCCCCCGCCGCCGCCAGGGCGCGCACCGACTCCACGTACGCGGCGTCGTGCGCGAGCGCGATCTCTTCCGCGGTGGCGTGGCGCCCCTCGCGATGCTCCACGCGGAGCATCAGCTCCCAGTCGTTGCGCAGCGCCCGCGTGATCGCGCGAAGCCGGCCGACATGCTCGGGGTGGCTCCACCCCGTGTCGTGCCGCCCGCAGTCGGAGTGCGAAATGAAGGCGACGCTCACGCGGCGGGCGTCAGCGTCGTCAGGAAGCGCGCCACCTGCTGGTCGAACATGTACGACGAACCGCTGACCACGCTCCCGCTGCCATCGGCGAACGCGGCAATGACGACTTCCTCGCCCCCCTGGCCGCGGAGCACGAGGTGGTTGGGGCCCTCCTTCTCGACGAACGCGGCATAGATGGAACTGCCGTGCGCGAAGAACTCGCGCGCGGCACGCAGGACCTCGGCGGGCGGCGTGCTCGTGCGGTGGCTCTGATGCGTGCGACTCGACTGGTTGTGCATGGTCTCGATGTGCTCCTCGGTGATCAACCGCGCGCCACCGTGGCGCCCGCGGGTCCTTCCAATGGCAGGTCCAGCGTGAATGCCGTGCGTCCATCGCCCACGGCGTCGGCGGTGATGCCGCCTCCCATGAGCCGTCCGACCGTGCGCACGAGGTCGAGAGCCCAGTCGAGCTGCGCGGCGGCGACCGCGGCCTGCTGCGTGTCCGCCGCGTCCGTGTCCCCGGAGGAGCGACGGCCGCCCGCCTCCTGCACCCGATAGCGCACCCGCCCGTCCTCCGCCTCCACGGTCACTTCCACCCGGTCCGACCGCCCATGCTCGAGCACGTGCTCGACGAGCGTCACGAGCAGTCGCACGATCTTGCGGCGGTCCCCCAGCATCGGCGGCAGCGCCAGCACCGGCTCCACCGAGGTCACCGCAACGCCCGCCACATTCGCGCCGACATCGCGCACCGCGTCGCGCATCGGCACCCGCGGATCGAACTCCTCCGACGTGAGCTCGAGCGAGCCGCGCCGCGCACCGGCGAAATCTATCAGCGCACCCACCAGGTCGAGCACGCGCGCCGCCGACAGGCGCACCGCGTGCACCTCCGAGCGCTGCCCGGGGGTGAGCGGACCCGACACCTCGCGCTCCAACTGTTCCAGGTTGGCGAGCAGCGCCTCGAGCGGCGTCCGCAGGTCGTGCGACACGCCCTCGAGGAAGTCATCGCGCGCGCGGCGCGCGCCGTCCACGGCGGCGTACTGGCGTTCCACGTCGGCGGTCGCCTCCTGCAGCGCCGCGTTGACGCGGCGCAACTCGTCGCGCCGCGCCGCCTGTTCCGCCGTGGACGCCAGCAGGTCGGCGACGAGGCGCAGCAGGGCGCGCGCCTCGCTCGTCACGCCGGACGCCTCGCGGAAGTAGAGCGTCGCCACGCCGAGCACGCGTCCCGCGGCGACGAGCGGCAGCGCCGTGATGGCCGCAAAGCCGAGCTCGCGCGCCACGTCGTGCCAGTCCTCGAGGTCGGGATCGGCAAAGACGTCGGGCACGTCAATCACTCGGCGTTCGCTGGCCGCTTCGCCGCTCGGCCCGAAGCCGACGCGCACGCGCATCGCGCCGAGCCAGGGACGGTACTTCTCGGGCCACTGGTGCGCAGCGACGAGGCGCATCAACTCCGACGCACCATCGAGCAGGTAGACCGAACCGAGCGTCGCGCCGAGCAGCGGCGCGATGCGGTCGAGCGCGAACTGCAGCGCCTCCTCCGCCGACTCCCCACTCACCGACGCATGCACGATGTCGCGCACCGCGTCGAGATCACGCCGTTCGCGCGGCGCTGCCGGCTCGGGGGCCGGCAGCGGCTGACGCGGGAAGTAGCGCTTGCGGGGTGGCATCCCCTACCGGCTGGCCCCTGCCGCCTGGTACAGTCGCGCCTCAAACGCCTCGCGGATCTGCACCGTCATCGGCCCCGGCTTGCCCTTGCCCACGGTCTTCCCGTCGATCGACACGACCGGCGTCACGTCCGTGGTCGAGCCGCACACGAAGACCTCCTCGGCGCTGAAGAGCTGCGCGAACGGAATGGGCTCCTCGCGCACCGGCACCTTCAGGTCGGCGAACAGCTCCATCAGCACCTTGCGCGTCACCCCGGGGAGGATGCGTTCGGTGAGGGGATGCGTGCGCATCTCGCCATTGACCACGGCGAACACGTTGGTCGCCGCGCCTTCGGTGACGATGCCGTCCTCGTGGAGGATCGCCTCGTAGGCGCCGGCCTCGGCCGCCGACTGTCGGGCGAGCACGTTGCCGAGGAGGTTCACCGTCTTCCAGTCACGCCGCTTCCAGCGCATGTCCGGGAAGGTGACGGCGGAGCAGCCCTCGTCGCGCATCTTGCGGGGCACGACCAGCTTGGACGCCGACACAAACACCGTCGGCAGCACTGTCGCGGGCGGGAAGTGATGGGTGCGCGGCGCCGCGCCGCGCGACACCTGCAGGTAGAGGAAGGCCTCGCCGTCCACCAGCCCGTTCTCCTGCACCACGCGCTCGCAGACGGCCTCGAGCGCGTCAATCTGCGCGCGGGTGAAGTTGATCCGCAGTCCCTTCAGGCCGTTGTCCATGCGCTCGGCGTGGGGCGCCCACTCGAACATCTTGCCGCCCACGGCACGCACGCCCTCGTAGATGCCGTCGCCAAAGATGAAGCCGCGATCCTCCACGGGAATCAGCGCCGACTCGCGCGGGACGTATTGGCCGTTGAGATACATGATCATGGAGAGAACCTCGATAGAGTGCTGCTGGAATCTACTGGTTTGACGGGGGACGGGGGACGGGGTTCGGGAACTACCAATTGCCTCGCCGCGGATCACACGGATCAGGGGCGGATGCACGCGGATCCTGCATTGGGGTCTCCCCAACGCCTCATCGGCGTTGATCCGCTTGCATCCGTGTCATCCGCGGCAAGGCAGTTCGCCGTTCCCCTCGCCCACACCCCCTACTGCAGCATCCCCTCGATCGAACGAATCAGCGGCGCGAACGACAGCTCCCGCCCCGTCACGCGCGCGGCCTGCTCGGTGGCGAGCTCGCGCTGCCCGTGCCCAAAGAGCTCGGCCTCGATCCACGGCCCGGCGTGCGGATTGCGCCACCAGTCCTCGTTGAACCGCTCGCACAGCGACTCGTTGAGCAGGGCCTGCAGCTGCCAGGCGCGCAGGTAGCGCGCGGCGTAGAAGCGCGGATCCACGTCGAGGAAGGCATCGGCGGCCTGGTACCGAAAGCCCGTCGCCGTCGTGAGCGTCTCCACGTACAGGTCGGGCAGCGCGTGCCACGGCGTCGTGCCGGAGTGCAGCTCCACCTCGTAGATGAGCTTGGCGCAGTAGCGCCGCAGGAACTGCAGCTCCTCGAAGCCGGCGGTGCGGAGGTACGTGGGCATGTCGGACTTGGACAAGTCGGAGTGGCGCGCCAGCCAGCCGCGGTCCTTGAGGCGGTGATCGAAGAGCATCGCGTAGCCCTCCGTCACCGAGTTGTCGCCCAGCCAGCGGAATTCGAACGGGAGCGCGCGCTCCATGTTGGCGAAGTGCAGCGCGTGTCCCAGCTCATGCATCAACGTCATCCAGTCGTTCTGTCCGCCGTGCGGACGCAGCACCAGGTAGACCTCGTCGGGAATGCGCACCGGCGAACAGAAGGCCCGCGCGCGCTTCCCCGGGCGATCGCCCGTGTCGAAGATGACGCGACCGTGCGCATCGGGGCTCACCCCCATCTCACTGACCGCCCAGCGCACTTCGTACTCCATGGACACCGCGGGGAACGCCGCATCGAACTCCGGGGCACGCATCAGCGCGAGGGCATCGGCGCGCGTCGCCTCGCTGGCGGTGAGCTTCAGCCCGCGCTTGAGGAACGCGGGGAGCACGTCGTCCCACATCGCCTGCGTGTCGCGCAGGAACTGCCCGCACGCGTCGCGCAGGGGCCCGATAGGGAACCCGCTCAGCGCTTCCCACGTGGCGACATAGCCGTCGGCGATGCCGAGCGACGCCACCACCTCGTGCTCGCGCTCCAGCCGCTCGCGCTTGAGTGGCGCCAGTTCGGCCGCCACGAGCGTGGCCCGCGCATCGTCGAGCGCCTGGCGCTCCTTCTTGTCGCGCGTGTTGGCGATGGTGATGGACGCGCGCTGGTACGGCTCCTCCGCCCCGTCGTTGCCGCGGATCACCGCCGACGCTTCCCACGCGATCTCGCGCTCCTCGAGCGCGGCCAGCTCGCGTCCACAGCGAGACTCGACCAGCCAGTCGAGCAGCATCCGCGCCGAACGGTGCGCCTCGCTTCCCGGAGCGGCGTCGCGGAAGCGCTCCTGCACCTGCGCGAGGGCCTCGTCATCGAAGGCGCGCGCGTGCCGCGCGAAGATCGGCTGCAGCTGCGCCTCGCCCTTGAACCCGGCGTGCGCCTCGTAGTACTCGCGCGACAGCTCCACGAGAAAGGCCTCGCCGCGCTCCCGCAGCGCGTCGAGGCCGTCCTCCATCCTCCGCGGCACGGGCGCGCCCTCAGCCAACGAGCTTCGCCGCGAGATAGGCGCGCAGCTGCGTCGCGTCCACGCGGTCCTGCGCCAGCGTGTCGCGGTCGCGCACCGTCACGGTGCCGTCCTGCGTGGAGTCGCCGTCGACGGTGATGCAATACGGCGTCCCCACCTCATCCTGCCGGCGATAGCGCTTGCCGATGGAGCCGGCGTCATCGTAGTCCACCGGATAGAGCGGCCGCAGGTCGTCCATGATGCGGCGCGCCATGTCCGGCTGCCCGTCCTTCTTGGTCAGCGGGAAAATGCCGGCCTTCACGGGGGCCAGCGACGGCTTGAGGTGCAGCACCACGCGCCCCTCGCTCTCGCCTTCCACCGATTCCTCGGCGTACGCATTGCACAGCAGCGCCAGCGTCACGCGGTCAGCGCCCACCGACGTCTCCACCACGTACGGGATGTAGCGGCGGTTGGCCACCTGGTCCACGTATTCCAGCCGCTTGCTGCTGAACTCCTGGTGGCGGCCGAGGTCGAAGTCGCTGCGGTGGTGCACGCCTTCGATCTCCTGGAAGCCGAGCGTGCCGCCGAAATCGAACTGGATGTCGAAGGCGGCCTTTGCGTAGTGCGCCAGCTCCTGCGCGCTGTGCTGATGGAACTCCAGACGGTCGCGTTCCAGCCCGAGGCCGAGGTGCCACGCCATGCGCTGGGCCTTCCAGTACTCGAACCACTCCATGTCCGTCGTCTTCCCCTCGGCGGCCTGGGGGTCCACGAAGAACTGCATTTCCATCTGCTCGAACTCACGCGTGCGGAACGTGAAGTTCCCCGGGGTGATCTCGTTGCGGAACGCCTTGCCGATCTGGGCGATGCCGAACGGCACCTTCTGGCGGCGCGCCTGCTGCACGTTGAGGAAGTTCACGAAGATCCCCTGCGCCGTCTCCGGACGCAGGTAGACCACGGCCGCGGTGTCCTCCACCGGGCCCATGAACGTCTTGAACATCAGGTTGAACTGGCGCGGCTCGGTCAGCTGGCAGTCGCCGTGCTCCCCCGGCTTCTTGCTCGGCTTGCGGGGGCACGCTGCGCCCTCGAGCTGGTCGGCGCGGAAGCGCGCCTTGCACGCCTTGCAGTCCACCAGCGGGTCGTTGAAGCCGCTGACGTGGCCGCTGGCCTCCCAGACCTTCGGGTGCATCAGGATGGCCGCGTCGAGTCCCTCGACGTCGTCGCGCGAGCGCACCATCGCCTGCCACCACGCGTCCTTGACGTTCTTCTTCAGCTCCACGCCCAGCGGTCCGTAGTCCCAGACGGAGCCCGTGCCGCCGTAGATCTCGGAGGACTGGAAGATGAAACCACGGCGCTTGCAGAGACTGACGAGCTTCTCGAGGACGTCGGGACGGGACATGGCGGGACCAGGAAGTGGGCGCGGCTGGAGGTCGTGCCCGGGTACGGTGCCACGGCTGGATGCGGTGGCGTCAGAGGGAAATCTCGCCGAACGCCGGCCCTGAGTCTACCACCTTGCCGTGCACAAGTCGCTCCAGGACCGCCCTCGCGAACGCTCCCTTGCGGCCTCTCACCGCGCGTTCACCTGAAGGGTCCGCTTCTGGCCCTGTCCGGACGCGGAGGGCGACTCTACGCCCTGCCGGGTTTCTTGAACAGGCCTCGTAGCGCGTCGCCAGCCTTCTTCTTCGCCGCCTCCTTGGCGGCCAGGGCGGCCCGGCGTTTCGCCTCGCTGTAGGCCAACTCGACCACGGGCGAGCCGGGCGCCTGCATCATGAGCGGCCGGAAGAGTTCGGCGGCCCGGACGTAGTCGCCGTTGTCCATCGCGAGAAGACCGGCGGAGAAGTCCCGGAATGCGCGAACGCCGATCTCGCGGTTCGCCAGCTGGCGTTTGCGCATCAGCTCCGCGCTCTCCGGCGAGAGCGCGACGTCGAGGTCCTTGAGCACTCGCTCCGCGAGCTGCCCCTCGAGCTCGAACAGCTTGTCTTCCGGCCCCGCGACGCGTGCCGACTTGATGATCTCTCCGGTCTCCACGCGAATCAGGCGCATGTCGATGCGCAACTCCGTCCCGGCGGCGGCCAGCGAACCGGTAGCGATGATCTCCGCCCCGAGCAGCCGACCGGCCTTGACGGCCGTCGTCGAGTCGAACATCACCGACCGCTGCATGCTCTGTTCCTTCAGGACGTCCTGCATCCGTTCGCGCTCGACGAGCCTCAGGTCCGGCGACACCGCCAGGTCACTGATCAGCATCGCGGCGAGCCCGCGTCCCATCGGGTCGTAGTCGGCGCGGCCCGTGTTGTTGTCGAAGTTGAGCACGGCCAGCGTGCGGGCGCGCAGATGGGCACCGGGAATCGGCGCCAGCGGGATCGTCCACAGGAGTACAACCTGCAGGAAGAGGGAGAGCATCATGGCTGCTCAACAGTGGCACGCTCGAGCGCGTCAGGCAACCGAGACGCGATCGTCTGGGCGTCGCGCCAGCCATCCGGAAGAAGGCGTACGCCAATCGGGCGATACCCCGGAGCGGACCCCGCTCATAGCCTTGGATGGAACACAGTCCGCCGACGCGGGCGCCGCATCCCGGCGCCCGCCGTCGGCGGTGTTTCCCATGTCGGAGAGCGCATGCAGGCACCCGAGCACGAGTCGTCCATCGTCCGCGTCGAAATCACGCCGCGCTCCATCGTGCTCATCCTGGCGGCGGTCGCCGGCGTCTGGCTGGCCTACCAGCTGTGGGTGGTCGCGCTCATCCTCGTGATGGCGCTCGTCCTCGCCGGGACGTTCAA
>JACREJ010000073.1 GCA_016218305.1 Gemmatimonadota bacterium
CAGCGACCTCGTGGCGAAGGCCGACGGCATTGGCGCGGACTTCGTGGCCACGGGGCATTACGCGCGCGCCGTCGCCGGCGAACTGCATCGCGGCGCCGACGACAACAAGGACCAGACGTACTTCCTCTGGGGCATCAATCGCGAGGTCGTGAAGCGGCTGCTCCTGCCGGTGGGTGACATGACCAAGGTCGAGACGCGCGCCGTGGCGCGAGAGCTGCACCTTCCGCGCGTCGCCGACAAGCCGGAGAGCCAGGAGATCTGCTTCGTGCCGGACGGCGACTACGTGCAGATTCTCCGGCGCGAGCTCGGCGACGATGCTCCCGCGCTCTCGCCGGGGCGCATCGTGACGACCACGGGTGAGGTGGTGGGCGAGCACGAGGGCTTCGCGCGCTACACCATTGGCCAGCGCCGCGGACTGCCGGGCGGCTCGGCCGATCCGATGTACGTGGTGGCGCTGCGGCCCGAGACACGCGAGGTCGTGGTCGGCCCGCGCGACGCGCTGCTGGGCACGAAGCTCTCGGCCAGCGGCATCAACTGGCTGGTGGATTCGCCGCCGCGGGCGGGCGACCAAGTGCAGGTGCGCATCCGGCATCGCGCACCGCTGGCGCCGGCGGTCGTTGATGGCATGACTGACGGGACGGTCTCGGTCACGCTCCATGCGCCGGCGAGCGCCATTACGCCGGGGCAGAGCGCGGTCTTCTACGACGGTACGCGCGTGCTGGGCGGCGGGTTCATCGACTGAGTGGCCGCCCAGCGTCTTCTGGGCGCATCACACGCTGCCTGCCTTCGCCCCTCTACTTCTGCGACCGGCGACTCGCGCCGTCTCTGGTAGCCCGCGCATCGCGGACGGCGGTCACGATGGACCACGGCCAGTTCACCAGAGTGACCAGCGCGGCCGCGTCCGACGCCCCACCGCAGGGCGAATCGTGACCCTGACCGCATGACGCCATGGCAACGAACGCCGCGCCGAGGGCGACGCCGAAGTGGGTGAAGCCATGCTTGGAGTTGCCGGCGTAGAACGACCCGACGCCAGGGACCAAAAGGCTCAGCAGGCCGGCCGCGACCGGAGACTTCACCTCGCCCTCGGCGGGCACGAACGGCATGCTCCCCCCACGCGCTGGAGCGAATTGCACGTTCCCCGTGGCGGGAGACGGCCGGTGAACGACCCTGGCGCTTCCGGATCGCTGCGCTGCGGCGGAAGTCGCAAGCAACAGCGAGAGCACGGCGGTCACGTACAGGGGAGCGCGTCTCAACATGAGCACACCTCCATCGGAGAGGGGATCGCCGAACGGCCGTCCACCGTCGACCGTCTGCCGTCTGCCGTCCTAGTACTTCAACCCTGCTTCCCGCGCAAACGCTTCCATCGCCGCGCGCGCTTCGTCACTCAGGTCGTGCGGCGCATCCACCCGCACCTCGACCAGCAGGTCGCCCTTCTTGCCGTCCTTCTCGATCCCCTGGCCGCGCACGCGGAACCGCTTGCCTGACGGCGTGCCGGCAGGAATGCCGATGGTGACCTTCTTCTCGTCGAGCGTCTTGACGCTCACCTTCGAGCCGAGCGTCGCCTGCGCGATGTTCACGGGCACATGCGCGATGAGGTCGAGTCCGTCGCGCGAGTAAAACTTGTCGGGCTCCACCTTGAACGTGATCACGAGGTCGCCGGGCGGGCCGCCGCGCACGCCGCGTCCACCCTGCCCCTTGAGCCGGATCTTGCCGTCAGTGTCGGTGCCGGGCGGTACCGTGATGAGCACCTTCTTGCGCTCGCGCTTCGCGCCGAGCCCCTCGCAGTTGTGGCACTTCTCGCTCGCCACCGAGCCCTTGCCCAGGCACATCGGGCACGGACGGTTGACGGCGAAGCCTCCCTGCCCGAACGAGATGGAGCCGCGTCCGCCGCACTCGGGACACGACGACACCTTGGCGCCCTTGGCCGCGCCGCTGCCGCCGCAGACGGCGCACTCCTCGTTCACCTCGAGTTCCACCGGCACTTTGCCACCAACGGCCGCCACTCGGAACGGCACCTCGAGCGTCGTCTCGATGCTCTGCCCTTTCTCCGGCTCACTCGGCCGCTGACGCTGCGCACCGCCGCCGAACATCGAACTGAACAGGTCGCCAAGCCCGCCGAACCCGCCGACGTCGAACTCCTCGAACTTCGGCGGCGTCCCCGCGCCGGGACGTGCGCCGGGCCGGGCCCCCGCACCGCGAAAGCCGCCCGTGGCCCCGCCGCCGGGGCGGCGCACGAAGTCGCCGAACGCGCCGAGCCGGCGCATCTCGTCATACTGCGCGCGCTTCTTGGCGTCGCCGAGGACGTTGTACGCCTCCGAGATCTCCTTGAAGCGCTCGCCCGACTTGGCGTCCCCCTTGTTCGAGTCGGGGTGGTGCTGCTTCGCCAAGCGCCGATACTGCTTCTTGATCTCGTCGGCCGTCGCCTTCTCGGAGACGCCGAGGACGGCGTAGAAGTCCTTGCCCTGTGCCATCAGCGGATCAACCGTGCCACTGCTTCACCACGACGCGCGCCGGACGCAGCAGCTGGCCGTTGAAGGTGTAACCCACCTGATAGACCTGCGCCACGAACTCGTCTTCCTCGGGAAGCGCCGCGGGAATGGCGGTCAGCGCCTCGTGCACCGCCGGGTCAAATCGCTCCCCCTCGGGATTCACGACCACGAGTCCATGCCCCGCCAGCGACTTGAGCACCTTCTTCTCCACCAGCGCCACGCCATCCACGATGGACTGCGCTGGTGTCGTCGCGGGATCGAAGTGCGCCACGCGCCCTAGGTCGTCGAGCGAGTCGAGCAGTCCCGCGATCAGGGCGCCCATGCCCTTTGATTCGGCCTCGAGCCGTTCCTTCGCGCTCCGGCGGCGGAAGTTCTCGAACTCGGCGAACAGCCGCACGTACTTGTCCTTCTGCTCCGCCAGCTGGTGATCGAGTTCACGCGTCGCGTCGGCGGGGGCTTCCGCCATCGGCGCATCATCCTCGCTCGCAGTCGCGTCGGCCATCACCCCGGCTGCTTCGTCAGTGGCCGGGGACTCGTCCTGCAGTTCTGAATTGGGGATCGGGTCGGTCATTGGGTCTCGGTTTGCTGCTGGCCCGGCGCGGCGGGTCAGTGGACCCGTTTGCCGATGCCTGAATTTCACGGTGCGCAGACCTGCCGTGCAACCGCCGCGCCGCTTCTTTCTGCCGGAATGGCGCTGTTGGGCCTTACGAGGCGGTCGCGATGGACGTTTCGACGGCCGGAATTGCCGCCGTTGCCGACTCGGGCCGTCTGTCTAGGCCGTCCCCAGCAGCATGCGGCGCACGAGGCTCAGCGCC
>JACREJ010000075.1 GCA_016218305.1 Gemmatimonadota bacterium
CATGGGGGCGCTCTGGGCGAGCGGACTCGACGTCGCCGAGATCGAGCGCGAGGTGAAAGGGCTTGGCCTCGACTCGCTGGTCGGGCGGTACAGCGCCCCGACGCCGGCGTCACTCGGCACACGCCGCGCGATTCTCGTCTGGGACCGCGGAAGCAAGGGAATGGTGCTCCGCACCAGCGTCGTGCGTGAGCGGGAGCTCAACGCGCTCGTCAGCGCGCTGTATGCGCGGGGCAATCTCATCGCGGCGGGCGACTTCGACCGGCTCCCGGTGCCGTTCCGTGCAATCGCCGCCGACCTGAGCACGCGCGAGCAGATCGTCCTTGCAGGCGGCGATCTCGGGCAGGCCGTGCGCGCCAGCGGGGCGATTCCCATCGTCTTCCGGTCGGTGCGCGTCGACGGCCGCGACCTGGCGGATGGCGGCATCGTCGACAACGTCCCCATTGCGGCCGCTCGCCGACTCGGCGCCACGCGCGTCATCGTCTCCGGCCTGCGCGACACCTCGCGGTTCGACGTGAGCGAGGATGACCCCCTGTCCATCGCGGGACAACTCCTCGCCTTCGTGTTCGAGCAGCCGCTGCCGCCGCTGCGGCCGGGCGACGTCTGGCTGTCGTCGGACGTCAGCGGCGTCAATCAACTCGATTTCTCGATCGCGAACATCGACCGCGTCATCGCCGCCGGATACCCTGCCGCCACGGCGTTGGGCGACGCGCCCTGCCTGCCGCGGGGCCGCGTGCGGCCGCGGGGCACCGTGCCGCCGCTCACGGCCTTTCTCATGCCGGGCAGCGTGAATGCGGAGCTGGCGAATGTCCTGTGGCTCACGCTCGGCGACTTCGGCGGGAGCATACCCGACCTGCCCCAGTTCCAGGCGCGGATGCGATCGCTCGCGCAGGTGGACCGCTTCGAGTCTGTCTGGCTGCATCCGCAGCGCGTCGCCGGCGACTCGGTGCAACTGGTGCCCCAGGCACGGGCCGCCAGCTCCGCACAGCTGCTGGCGGGGGCGGCCTTCGACCGCGAACTGGGGCCGCGACTCTGGGTGGGACGGGTCCAGGGTCTCCCGGGGCGCAACGCCGAGGTCACCGGGGTGCTTGCCGTCGGCCAACTGCAACAGGAGCTCATGGTCTCGCTCCGGCGCAGCTACGGCGTGTTGCGCTCGCTCTGGTCGCCGCTCGTCGGCGCCGCCATCACGCGCATGCAGGTGCGCGACATTCGAGACGGCCGTGAGTATCCCGTCATCCAGACCGCCGACTGGCTCGCCGAGGCGGGCATCGAGCGACGCCTGACGCGGCGCTCGACGGGGGCGCTCACCGTGTTCGCGCGGCAGTGGGACGAGCCAGTCTACTCGGGCACGCCAACGGCGCTCGGCGCGCGCCTGCGCCTGCAGTCCTCGGCGGCGTCCGATATGATGCCGCGCGGCTCGGTCGAGTTCGAGGGGACACTGCGGTACTGGCGCGCCTCCGCTGAGCTGCGTCGCAGCGCCACGCGTCGCGGGCTCACGTTGGAGAGCGTGCTCTCCGCCGTGCTCGGTGAGCGGCTCCCGCTGCAGCGCAGCGCGTTCCTCGGAGGTACGGACGTCGGCTTTCCCGGCTTCAGGCTGCAGGAACTCCGCGGGGCGCAGGCGGCGATGGCGGCCCTGCGCGTGTCGCACCCCGTGTACGGACCGCTCAACCTGCAGGGGATGGTGGCGGGCGGGGCGTTCCAGGAGCGGACGTACGGCGTGTTCCGCGACGCGCGCGGCTACTTCGGGGCGCGGGGCGGCGTCGGCGTGGCCACTGCGCTCGGCCCGCTGGCCCTCGAGTACGGCGTCAACGACCGGGCGCGCGGCACGCTGTACCTGCGATTCGGCGACTGGTTCTAGCCGGTGCAACTCAGCGTGCTCGACGTCCTGCTCGCCGCGGCGGTCATCGCCGTGGCGCTGGTGGTGGGGGCCGGCTGGTACTGGCGGCGCTGGGTGCGGCGCACCGCGCGACGGGCGCACCGGCGCTTCGGCGCGCGCATCGACCGGTTCAAGCTCACGAGCAAGCGCTACATCACCGAAGCGCTGCTGAACGACCCCGACGTCGCCGCCGCCGTGCGTGCGCACGCCGAGGAGCACGGCGTGAGCGAACGGCAGGTGTGGGAGCGGGTGCGGACCTACCTGCGCGAGATCATCCCCGCCTTCTCGCTGCTCATGTACTACCAGTTCGGCTACGCGGTGTCGAAGGCATTGCTCGCCGTCTTCTACAAGGTGTCGGTGGACCATGTGCGCCGCGCGAGCATCGAGGAGCTGCCGCGCGAGTCGATCGTGATCTACCTGCTCAACCACCGGAGCAACGCGGACTTCGTGCTGGCGAGCTACGCGCTGGCCGGCGAGGTGGCCATCTCGTACGCCGTGGGTGAATGGGCGCGCGTCTTTCCGCTCGAGTACCTGTTCAAGTCGTTCGGGTCGTACTTCATCCGGCGGCGCTACCGCGAGCCGCTCTATCACCGCGTGCTGGAGCGGTACGTGCAGCTCATCACGCGCAACGGCGTGACGCAGGGGATCTTCCCCGAAGGCGGGCTCACGCGCGACGGGCGCCTGCGCCCCGCCAAGGTGGGACTGCTCGACTACGTGCTTGGCGTGGCGCGCGAACCCGGATTCGCGGAGCGCATGTACGTGATCCCGGTGGCGGTGAACTACGACCGCGTGCTCGAGGACCGCACGCTGCTGCGCGAACTGCGCTTGACTGAGGGAGGTCGCCGCACCGGCCGCCTCGCGCAGATGCGGGAGGTGCTCGGCTACACCAGCTGGAACGTGGGGCGGGCGCTCTCACGCCGGTGGAAGCGGTACGGCCGCGCCGCCGTGGTCATCGGCGAACCCATCCCGGTGAAGCCGTGGCTCGATGAAGTCGCCGACGGGGGGCCGTCGCTGTTCAACCGACCGCGCGCCGACCGGCTCGCCGCGGTGCAGGTCTTCTGCGACCGGGCGATGGAGCGGATTGGCGCCATCATCCCGGTGACCCCGGTGCCGCTGGCCTGCGCGGCATTGCAGACCTTCGACGCCGACTTCGTGCCGCGCGCGCGGCTGCTCGAACGCATGGCCGAGCTGCGGGACGCGCTGGTGGAGAACGGCGCCCGCGTGCTGCGCGCCGACCGGCAGGTGGACGAGTCGTGGGAGCGGGCCTACCGCATGCTGCGGATGCGCCGCGTGGTGGCGCGTGCCGGCGACGGGTACCTGATCCTGCCGAAGGGGCGCGAGCTGGTCAGCTACTACGCGAACTCCATTGCGCATCTCTGCGGGGAGTTCGAAGGGGCGGTAAAGGCGCGGGACCAGCTGCCGGTGGATGGGATGATTGGCATGTAGCCAGGAGGGGGAGGGGTGCAGGGGTTTAGCAGGAGAGAGGAGTGGAGGGAGGAGGGAGGCGGGAGGAGGCCGACCGTCCGCCTCTTCCCGCCTCCCCCCGCACTCCACTCCTCCCCCTCCCAGACCTCTGCACTCCTCCTCCAACCAGCCCCTCAGCCATTGACCCTGTCCCCCCTCCCCGCTATTAATTCAGGCTCTGTTCCGTGCCACCCATCCTGGGTGATCCACGTAGGACCAGATTCACGAACAGCATCAGGATACGATGCCGACGATTAACCAACTCGTCCGGCAGAGCCGCCGCGACGTCGCCCGCAAGGCGAAGGCTCCGGCTCTGAAGGAGAATCCGTTCAAGCGGGGCGTGTGCACTCGCGTGTACACGACCACCCCCAAGAAGCCGAACTCCGCGCTCCGCAAGGTGGCGCGTGTCCGCCTCACCAACGGCTTCGAAGTCACCGCCTACATCCCCGGTGAAGGCCACAACCTCCAGGAGCACTCGATCGTGCTCATCCGCGGCGGCCGCGTGAAGGATCTGCCGGGCGTTCGCTACCACATCGTGCGCGGCAAGCTCGACGCCTCGGGCGTGAACGGCCGCAACAAGAGCCGTTCCAAGTACGGCACCAAGAAGCCGAAGGCCGGGGGTAAGTAAGCCATGAGTCGCCGCAAAACCGCCGTCAAGCGCACCATCCTGCCGGATGCGCGCTACGATTCCCAGACCGTCTCGAAGTTCATCAACGTGCTGATGTACGCCGGCAAGAAGTCCACCGCCGAGCGCATCTTCTACGGCGCGATGGACCTCGTCGAAAGCCGCACCAGCCAGCCGGGCGTCAACGTCTTCAAGCAGGCGCTGGCCAACCTGAAGCCGGTCGTCGAGGTGAAGAGCCGCCGCGTCGGCGGCGCCACCTACCAGGTGCCGGTCGAAGTGCGTCCCGAGCGCCGTACCGCGCTCGCCATGCGCTGGCTCATCTCGTACTCGCGCGACCGCAACGAGAAGTCCATGGCCGAGAAGCTCGCGGCCGAGGTGATCTCGGCGTCGAAGGGCGAGGGCAATGCGGTCAAGAAGAAGGAAGATACGCACCGCATGGCCGAGGCCAACAAGGCCTTTGCGCACTACCGGTGGTAAGCGAGACAACAGAGAGACGACGGAACGACGGCAGACGCCCTCGGGAGAAATCCCCGGGGCGTCTGTCGCTTGGGGCCCATCGGTTTTCGGAGCGGCGAGGCCGCTAGAGTGGCCGGAGGCGCGCGGTGACCCTGACGGTGATGACGTGGCAGACGCCGCGCGACACCGCGATGCCCTCACCCCGCCAGGCGCGATAGCCGTCCGCCTCCACGTCCACCGACCAGACGCCGGCGCTCTCCATGGCGAACGCCCACAGGCCCTCGCCGGCAGGGTACGCGCCGCCGCCCAGGACGAGGGATCCCGTCGGCGACACGACAATGGAGTCCACGCGCGTCGCACTGGCGGCGCGGATTCGCCGCGTACCAAGCGAGGGCACGAGAGCGCCGGACAGGGAATCGCGGACCGTGAGCACGATCCCTGGGCGCATCTCCGCCGTGCAGACCAGGTTGATCTTGGCGGTGGCGGTGAGCCGCTGCGGCTGCACCTGCGGCGCCTTTGCGAGTGCCGTTGCCGTGAGTTCCAATGTCCCGAAGTGCCGGACATTGTAGGTGCCGTCGCTCAACAGCTCGAGAATGGTGGGATCAGAGGCCGAGATGACGGGAGTGCCGTAGACATCCGGCCGGTTTTCCACCACCGCGCGCAGGCGCAGTGAGTCGTTTGGGGTGAGGTAGATCTCGCTTCCGTTGAGATCCTGCCCCCAGTCCACGACATGCAGCCTGAGATGTGCCGGCGGCGTCTCCGCTGGCGGAGTGTGGACCACGACCGGCAGGTCGCAGGCTGCCGTCGCCACGAAGGCGAGCAGGCACGAGGAACGCAAATGCTTGCGGCGTAAGAGCATAGGACCATCATGCACAACACCGGGTGGGTTGGCAAGTCCGCGCATCACGACGGCACGCGGCCGAGGCATCGGCCGACGGAAGCGGGTATTTCAGCCATCCGCGGTGTCGCCGCCGGCGCACGGACGATGGAGGTCCTTTTCCGGGCTGCAACCCTTGACACCATAATGAATTGCGCTACCTTCATTGGGCTACGGGGAATTGCAGGTCATCGCGTTTCGACGTAGCCGGCCGCGTGGATTGCATTTCGCGGACGACCGGGAGACTGCGCCCGGCATTATGGGCCCGCCAACTGACTGGAAGCGGTTGTCAGCGCGGGGGCGAAGGACCAAGCCGACCGATGACGCACGAGAGCGGTTGTAGCTCGCGCTGAGGTTTCCGAAAAGCAACGCAGGACAACTCAACGTCGAGGAAGCTCTCGGCGCGCCGTGGGTCCCCATTCGCGCAGCAGTGGCGAGTGTACCCGGCGAGGTCGGATGGATACCGGCTTACTCCACTTCGGTGGGGCGAGCGCCCGGTCCAGCCGGTTTTTTGTTCGATGGACCTGTGCAGACCCCGCTGCGTGCGGCGAATCAAATACTATCGGCTCCCTCTCTCGACATATGGCCCGCGACACCGAACTCAAGTACTACCGCAATATCGGCATCATGGCCCACATCGATGCCGGTAAGACCACGACGACTGAGCGCGTCCTCTATTACACGGGGAAGTCGCACAAGATCGGCGAGGTCCACGACGGTGCGGCCACGATGGACTGGATGGAGCAGGAGCAGGAGCGCGGCATCACGATCACGTCGGCCGCGACGACGTGCTTCTGGATGCGCCACGGCCAGAGCGACAAGAAGGGCGAGGGGCCGGAGTACCGCATCAACATCATCGACACGCCGGGGCACGTCGACTTCACGGTGGAAGTGGAGCGGTCGCTGCGCGTGCTCGACGGCGCCGTCGCGCTGCTGGACTCGGTGGCCGGCGTGGAGCCGCAGACCGAGACCGTCTGGCGCCAGGCCGACCGGTACAAGGTTCCGCGCATGATCTTCGCGAACAAGATGGACCGCGTTGGCGCGAACTTCGACCGCTGCATGGCGATGATCAAGGACCGGCTCACGCGCAACGCCTACGCGCTGCAGCTGCCGGTCGGCTCGGGGGAGCTCTTCACGGGCCACATCGACATCATCGAGCGCAAGCAGTACATCTTCGACGAAGAGACGCTCGGCAAGACCTTCACGGTCACGGACGTCCCCTCCGACATGGTGGAGCAGGTCGAGGCGGCGCGCCACGAGCTGGTGGAAGCGGCCGTGATGCACGACGACGAGCTGATCGAGAAGTTCCTCAACGAGGGCGCCGATTCGCTCACCGTCGCCGAGATCCGCCACGCGATCCGCGCCGCGACGATCAAGATGGCGTTCTGCCCCGTGCTCTGCGGCGCCTCATTCAAGAACAAGGGCGTGCAGGCGCTGCTCGACGCCGTCATCGACTACCTGCCGTCGCCGGTGGAGAAGCCGGCGATCCAGGGGCACCTGCCGCACCACGACGAGACGTTCGACACGCGCGACGTGAACGACGAGGCGCCGTTTGCCGCGCTGGCGTTCAAGATCGCCACCGACCCGTTCGTCGGCCGCCTGACGTTCTTCCGCGTCTACTCGGGCATCCTGAAGGCCGGGTCGCACGTCTACAACAGCACGAAGGACAAGCGCGAGCGCATCGGCCGCCTCCTCCAGATGCACGCCAACAAGCGTGAGGAGATCGAGGAAGTGCGCGCCGGCGACATCGCCGCCGCCATCGGCCTCAAGGAAACGCGCACCGGCGACACGCTGTGCGACGAGGAGAAGCCGATCATCCTCGAGGCGATGAAGTTCCCGACGCCCGTCATCGACGTCGCGGTCGAGCCGAAGACGAAGGCCGACCAGGACAAGATGGGCATCGCGCTGAACAAGCTGGCCGAGGAAGACCCGACGTTCCGCGTCCACACGGACGCCGAGACGGGGCAGACGATCATCTCGGGCATGGGCGAGCTGCACCTCGAGATCATCGTGGACCGCATGATGCGCGAGTTCAAGGTCGACGCGAACGTGGGCCGCCCGCAGGTGGCCTACCGCGAGACCATCCGCAAGCGCGTCACGAAGGTCGAGGGCAAGTTCATCCGGCAGTCGGGCGGCAAGGGCCAGTACGGCCACGTCGTCATCAACGCCGAGCCGGCGCCCGTGGGGCACGGCTACGTGTTCGAGGACAAGATCGTCGGCGGCGTGATCCCCCGGGAGTACATCTCCCCGGTGGAGGCCGGCATCAAGGAAGCGCTGGAGAACGGCATTCTCGCCGGCTTCCCGATGGTGGACGTGAAGGTCGAGCTCATCTACGGCTCGTACCATGACGTCGACTCCAGCGAAATGGCGTTCAAGATCGCGGGCTCCATGGCCATCAAGGAGGCGGCGCGTGCCGCCAGCCCGGTGATCCTCGAGCCCATGATGAAGGTCGAGGTCGTCACGCCCGAGCAGTACATGGGCGACGTCCTCGGCGACCTCTCGGCCCGCCGGGGCAAGATCGGCGGCATGATGCAGCGCGGCGAAGCGCAGGTGATCGCGTCCACCGTGCCGCTGAGCGAGATGTTCGGGTACTCGACGCGGCTCCGCAGCCAGACGCAGGGGCGCGCCGTCTACTCGATGGAGTTCTCGCACTACGAGGAAGTCCCGAAGTCGAAGATGGAAGAGATCGTCTCCAAGGCGAAGTAACCCCGTACCACCTTTTTTTCCACAGGACCATTTCCATGGCCAAGGCAAAGTTCGAGCGC
Organism: Gemmatimonadota bacterium; assembly: GCA_016218305.1. Lineage (GTDB taxonomy): Bacteria > Gemmatimonadota > Gemmatimonadetes > Gemmatimonadales > Gemmatimonadaceae > PNKL01. Next base: position 8,061 of record JACREJ010000075.1, read on the forward strand.
ACCAAGCCGCACGTAAACGTGGGCACCATCGGCCACGTCGACCACGGCAAGACGACCCTTACTGCCGCCCTCACGAAGGTGTCGGCCGAGAAGGGCTTCGGCACCAAGTACATCTCGTATGACCAGGTCGCGAAGGCGTCGGAGTCGCAGGGGCGTCGCGACTCGACGAAGATCCTCACGATCGCCACGTCGCACGTGGAATACGAGACGGCCAACCGTCACTACGCGCACGTCGACTGCCCCGGGCACGCCGACTTCGTGAAGAACATGATCACGGGCGCGGCGCAGATGGACGGCGCGATCCTCGTGGTCTCGGCCGTGGACGGCCCGATGCCCCAGACGCGCGAGCACATCCTGCTCGCCCGCCAGGTGAACGTGCCGAAGGTGGTTGTCTTCCTCAACAAGTGCGACCTCGTCGACGACCCCGAGCTCCTCGACCTCGTCGAGCTCGAAGTCCGCGAGCTCCTGTCGAAGTACAACTTCGACGGCGACAACGCCCCGGTGATCCGCGGCGCCGCCATGCGCGCGATCGACGGCGACCCGAAGTGGGTCGGCTCGATCCAGGAGCTGTACGACGCGATCGACACGTGGATTCCGCAGCCGGTGCGTGAAGTCGACAAGCCGTTCCTGATGCCGGTCGAGGACGTGTTCTCGATCACGGGTCGCGGCACGGTGGCGACGGGCCGCATCGAGCGCGGCAAGATCAAGACGGGCGAGGAAATCGCGATCGTCGGCTTCGGCTCCGACAAGAAGTCGGTGGTCACGGGCGTCGAGATGTTCCGCAAGCTGCTCGATGACGGCCAGGCGGGCGACAACGTCGGCCTCCTGCTGCGCGGCGTGGACAAGAAGGAGATCGAGCGCGGCATGGTGCTGGCGAAGCCGGGTTCGATTCCGCCGCACACGAAGTTCGAGGCCGAGGTCTACGTGCTGACCAAGGACGAGGGCGGCCGCCACACGCCGTTCTTCAAGGGCTACCGCCCGCAGTTCTACTTCCGCACGACGGACGTGACGGGCTCGATCGAGCTGCCGGCCGGCACCGAGATGGTGATGCCGGGCGACAACGTCCAGATGGTGATCGAGCTGATCACCCCGATCGCGATGGAAGAGACGCTGCGGTTCGCCATCCGCGAGGGTGGACGTACGGTGGGCGCGGGCGTCGTGACGAAGATTCTCAAGTAAATCGGGACGATGATGGGAGACGGGAGATAGGAGATGGGAGATGGCCGGCGCGTGCCGGACACCAATCTCCCATCCTCCATCTTCACTCTCCCATCAGCATCCCCTGCTCCAATCCTGAGGCACACTATGGCTGGCAAGATTCGCATCCGGTTGAAGGCCTTCGACCACGCCGTCATCGACCAGGCGAGCGCGGACATCGTCCGCACCGCCGAGAAGACGGGGGCGCAGGTGAGCGGCCCGATTCCGCTTCCGACGAAGACGCAGCGCTGGACGGTCCTCCGTTCGCCGCACGTCGACAAGAAGTCGCGGGAGCAGTTCGAGCTGAAGACGCACAAGCGCATGATCGACATCCTCGATTCGCGGGCGCAGACGATGGACGCGCTGACGAAGCTGGACCTGCCGGCGGGCGTGGACGTCGAAATCAAGGTTGAGTGACAGACGGGAGACGGGAGATGGGAGAGGGGAGCGGACACGCTTCCGCGAACATCGACCGACTTCCGGCTAACAGTCCAACGGCCACACAGCACCGCGCAGTCGGCGCGGGCGGCCGCGACTCACGAGAGGAATTCATGATCGGAATCATTGGCAAGAAGCTGGGGATGACCCAGATCTTCAACGAGGCGGGGCAGCAGATCCCCGTGACCGTCGTCGAGGCGACGCCCAATCCCGTCACCAAGGTGACGACCAGGGAGAAGGCGGGCTTTGCCGCGGTCGAGCTCGGCTACGGCGCGCAGAAGGTGCGCCGGGCGAGCAAGAAGGGGGAACGCGAGCCCCGTGGTGTCCGCGCGGGCAAGGCCGAGCTGGGGCACGCCGCCAAGGCGGGCCTCCCGACGGCGCCGCGCGTGCTGAAGTCGGTGCGCCTCGATGACGCGCCGGGCAAGAACCCCGAGGTCCCGACGTACAACGTCGGCGACGTCATCACCGTCGGCATCTTCACGCCGGGCGAGACGGTGAAGGTCACCGGGACGACGAAGGGGCGCGGGTTCCAGGGCGTCGTCAAGCGCTACGGCATTGGCGGCGGACCGAACACGCACGGCAACACGAAGCACCGCCGGCCGGGCTCGGTGGGACCGGGCACGGATCCGTCGCGCGTGATCAAGGGCAAGAAGATGCCCGGACACTACGGCGACGAGCGGCATACGCAGATCAACCTCCGGGTCGAGAAGGTCGACGCGGATCGCCATCTCTTGTACCTCCGCGGTGCGGTGGCCGGGCCGAAGAACGGCATCGTGCTCGTCCGCAAGCAGGGTTAATCCATGGCTGATACGATGAACTTTGAAGCAGCCGCCTTCACCGCGCTGGGGACGCCGCGCGAGAAGGTGAGCCTGCCGCAGGCGACATTCGACGGCACGGTGAACGTGCCGGTGATGCAGCAGGCGGTGAAGGCGATGCTTGCCAACCAGCGCCAGGCGAACGCGTCGACCAAGACGCGCGGCTTCGTGGCCGGCGGCAACCAGAAGCCGTGGAAGCAGAAGGGGACCGGCCGCGCCCGTCAGGGCTCGACCCGCGCCCCGAACTGGCCCGGCGGCGGCACGGTGTTCGGCCCGCACGGCGATCGCAACTATTCGCAGGCGCTGCCGAAGCAGGTCCGCCAGCTCGCCCGCAAGAGCGCGCTCAATGCGCGGGCCCGCGAGAACGCGGTGCTGGTGATCGACCAGTTCGCCTATGAGGCGCCCAAGACCTCGCGGCTGCACCAGCTGCTGGCGCGCCTTGGCGTGGCCCACCAGAACGTGCTGATCCTCACCGACGGCGTGAAGTCAAACGTCTACCTGAGCGGCCGCAACCTGCCGAAGGTGCGGGTGCTGCCGTACAGCGACGCCTCGACGTACGACCTGCTCTGGTCGGACGTGGTGCTGGTGGAGGCGTCGGCGATTGGCCAGACGCTGGCGCCGGTGGCCGAGAAGGCGGTGGAGAAGGTGAAGGTGAAGAAGGCGGGCACGCCGAAGACGCCGAAGGCGCGCAAGGCGGCCGAGACGTCGAAGAAGGCGACCGCCAAGAAGGCGGCGGTGAAGAAGGCGCCGGCCAAGAAGGCGCCGGCCAAGAAGGCCGCGGCCAAGCCGGCCGCCGCCAAGAAGGCCCCGGCCAAGAAGGCCGCGGCGCCGAAGAAGAAGGGGAAGTAACCGATGCCGACCACGTACCGCACGATCGTCCGTCCCATCGTCACCGAGAAGAGTTCGGCGGCGTTCCAGGACCGCGGCGAATACACGTTTGAAGTTCATCCGGACGCGAACAAGACGGCCATCAAGGCCGCCATCGAGTCGCTGTTCGGTGTGCATGTCACCGGGGTCTGGACGTCGCAGCAGCGCGGGAAGCCGCGGCGCGTCGGACAGAGCACCGGGCTCCGTCCGCGCTGGAAGAAGGCCATCGTGAAGCTCCGCCAGGGCGACACGATCGAGATCTTTGAGGGCTAAGCCATGGGCATCCGTCAGTTCAAGCCGGTGACGGCCTCTTCGCGCTTCCGCAGCGTGTCGGATTTCGACACGATCACGCGGTCGACGCCGGAGAAGTCGCTCACCGAACCGCTCAAGAAGTCGGGCGGCCGCGACAATCACGGCCACATTTCGATGCGGCGCCGTGGCGGCGGTCACAAGCGCAAGTACCGCGTGATCGACTTCAAGCGCAACAAGCACGGCGTGCCGGCGACGGTCACGCACATCGAGTACGATCCGAACCGCTCGGCGCGCATCGCGCTGGTGACGTACGCGGACGGCGAGCTGCGCTACATCCTGCACCCGAAGGGGCTGTCGGTGGGCGACGCGGTGACGTCGGGGCCCGGCGCGGACGTGCGCACGGGCAACGCGATGCCGCTGCGCGAGGTGCCGCTGGGCACCGCGGTGCACAACGTCGAGCTCACCCCGGGCAAGGGCGGCCAGATGGCGCGCTCGGCCGGGACGTCGGTGCAGGTCGTCGCGAAGGAAGGCGAGTACGTGACGCTGCGCATGGCCTCGAGCGAAATGCGCCTCGTCCACGGCAACTGCCTGGCGACGATCGGCGAAGTGGGCAATGCCGAGCACGAGCTGAAGTCGGCGGGCAAGGCCGGCGCGACGCGCTGGGCGGGCCGCCGTCCGAAGGTGCGCGGCGAAGTGATGAACCCGGTGGACCACCCGCACGGCGGCCGCACACGCGGCGGCCGGAACGTGGTGAGCCCGTGGGGCAAGAAGGAAGGCGTCAAGACGCGCAACAAGAAGAAGCCGTCGCAGCGCCTGATCGTCCGCGGCCGGAAGCGCGGCAAGGCCACGCAGAGCTAACCGGGGCATCCATCATATGGCACGCAGCATCAAGAAGGGCCCGTTCATCCAGGAAAGCCTGATGAAGAAGGTGCAGGGGATGAACGCCCGCAACGAGAAGAAGGTCGTCAAGACGTGGTCGCGCGCGAGCACGGTGCTTCCCGATTTCGTGGGGCACACGTTCGCGGTGCATAACGGGAACAAGTTCATCCCGGTGTACGTGACCGAGAACATGGTCGGGCACAAGCTCGGCGAGTTCGCGCCGACGCGCCTGTTCCGCGGCCACACGGCGGCGGGGAAGGCGTCGGATGCGAAGGCGAAGCCGGCCGCAGCGGCCGCGCCCGCCGCCGCGCCCGCCAAGGGAGGGAAGTAAGCCATGGCCGAGGCACGCGCGATTCAGCGCACGGCGCGCCAGAGTCCCTACAAGATGCGGCTGGTCATTGACCAGATCCGCGGTCTTGGGGTGAACGACGCGCTCGCGCTGCTCCAGTTCTCCAAGAAGCACGCCGCGAAGCAGATCTCGAAGGTGCTCAAGAGCGCCGTCGCGAACGCCGAGCAGGCCGCCCGGACGACGAATGCGTCGCTGGACGTGGACCAGCTGTACGTGAAGGTCGCGACGGTCGATGAGGGACCGAAGCTCAAGCGGTGGACGCCGGCGGCCATGGGCCGGGCGACCCCCGTTCACAAGCGGACCAGCCACATCCATATCATCGTGGCCGAGAAGGAAGGGCGCTAATGGGACAGAAAACGAATCCGATCGGCTTCCGCCTGGGCGTCACGAAGGACTGGCGCTCGAAGTGGTTTGCCACGAAGGACTATCCGCAGCTGCTGAAGGAGGATGACCTCCTCCGGAAGTACCTGCGCCTCCGCCGGTTCCCGGGGAACGCGAGCCCGGCGATTGCCGACATCAACATCGAGCGCAAGCCGGGCAAGGTGGTGGTGACGCTGCACACCGGGCGGCCGGGTGTGGTGATCGGCAAGAAGGGCGAGGAGGTGGAGCGCCTGAAGTCCGAGCTCCAGCAGATCACGGGCAAGGACGTGGGCATCAATGTCGAGGAGATCAAGCGCCCGGAGATCGAGGCGCAGCTGGTCGCCGACAACATTGCCGCGCAGCTGGCGCAGCGCATCTCGTTCCGGCGCGCGATGAAGCGCGCGGTGCAGAGCGCGATGCGCATGGGCGCGGAGGGCATCAAGGTGAAGTGCGGCGGGCGCCTGGGCGGGGCCGAGATCGCGCGGGTGGAAGGGTACCGCGAAGGGCGGGTGCCGCTCCACACGCTGCGCGCCGACATCGATTATGCGACCAGCACGGCGAAGACGACCTTCGGGACGATCGGCGTGAAGGTCTGGATCTTCAAGGGCGAAATGGTGGAAGGGCGTCGCAGCTCGACCACGTACTCGTCCGACGCGTGAGGCGCTGACCGATGCTGAGTCCGAAGCGAGTCAAATTCCGCAAGATGTTCAAGGGGCGCACGCGCGGGCTGGCGACGCGCGGAGCCGAGGTGTCGTTCGGGCACTACGGCCTGCAGGCGCTCGAGCCGGGGTGGGTGACCAACCGGCAGATCGAGGCGGCGCGCGTCGCGCTGACCCGCCACGTGAAGCGCGGCGGCAAGGTGTGGATCCGCATCTTCCCCGACAAGCCGATCACGAAGAAGCCGGCCGAGACCCGCATGGGCAAGGGCAAGGGGTCGCCGGAGGGCTGGGTGGCGGTGGTGAAGCCCGGCCGCGTGCTGTTCGAGATCGAGGGCGTTGACAAGGAACTGGCCCAGAAGGCGATGGCGCTTGCCGCCGCCAAGCTGGGCATCCGCACCAAGTTCGTGGTCCGCGAGGAGGCGCACGCCGAATGAAGGCCGGACAGATTCGCGAGCTGAGCGGCGCCGAGATTGCGGCGCGCATCAAGGAGCTCGAAGAGGAGCGGTTCCGCCTGCGGTTCCGGCGTGCAACCGAACCATTGGAAGACCCGCTGCGCCTGCGCGTAATCCGCAAGGATATCGCGCGGCTCAAGACCGTGCTGCGCGAGAAGGCCGCGGGCGCGGCCGCTGGCCGCTGACCCGAGGAGTGACCCATGGCTGAACAGACGAAGGCTGCTGCCGCCGCCCGTCCCGCGCGCAAGGTGCGCACCGGGAAGGTGGTGAGCGACAAGATGCAGAAGACGGTGGTGGTCGCGATCGAGCGTCGCGTGCCGCATCCCGTGTACGGCAAGATGGTGACCCGCACGACGCGCCTGAAGGCCCACGACGAGCAGAACTCGGCGAAGGTCGGCGACGTGGTGCGGATCACCGAGACCCGCCCGCTGTCCAAGGACAAGCGGTGGCGCGTGGTCGAAATCCTCGAACGCGCGCAGTAGGAGGAGCGGGCCATGATCCAACAGGAATCTGTCGTGAAGGTCGCGGACAACAGCGGCGCCAAGCGCGCGCTGGTGATCCGCGTACTCGGCGGCACGCGCCGTCGCTACGCCCGCCTGGGTGACCAGGTGATCGTGGCGGTGAAGGACGCGCTGCCGAACGGGACGGTGAAGAAGTCGGACGTCGCGCGCGCCGTCGTGGTGCGCACGGTGAAGGAGACCCGCCGCAAGGACGGGAGCTACATCCGGTTCGACGAGAACGCCGTCGTAATCATCGATGACAAGGGCGAGCCGCGGGCGACCCGCATCTTCGGACCCGTGGCGCGCGAGCTGCGCGAGAAGCGGTACATGAAGATCGTCTCGCTGGCGCCGGAGGTGCTCTAAATGCGTGTCCTGAAGCATCGCAAGACCCTCGGCTCGCGGCTGACGCGGCGCCACGCCATCAACGCGGAGCGCGAACAGCTCCCCGTGACGAAGGGCGACACCGTGCGCGTGATGCGCGGCGAGGACAAGGGCAAGGAAGGGAAGGTGATCCGCGTGCTGACGAAGACGTCGCGCGTGGTGATCGACGGGGTCAACATCGTGAAGCGGCACCGCAAGGCGCGCAACGCCGACGAGAAGTCGGGCATCATCGACATGCCGGCGCCGGTGCACGTCTCCAACGTGATGCTGCTCGATCCGAAGTCGGGGGCCCCGACGCGGACGCGCCGCCGGATTGACACCGACGGCACGAAGGAGCGCATCAGCGTGAAGAGCGGCGACGCGATTCCGCGCAACCGCTAAGGCCGAGGATCAGAGACGATGGCAACGAAAGAAAAGGCGGGCGCCGGCAAGAGCGGCGCCAAGGGCGGCCGGACCGAGAAGGGGAGCTCCATGATCCCCACCTCGCACAAGGGCGACAAGATTCCGGCGGCGCCGCCGCGGCTGCGCGAGTACTACGCCCAGACGGTGCGGCCCAAGCTGGCCGCGCAGTTCGGGCTGAAGAACCCGCATGAAGTGCCGCAGCTCGAGAAGATCGTGCTGAACGTCGGCATGGGCGAGGCGATCAAGACGCCCAAGGTGCTGGACACGGTGGTCGACGAGCTGGCCGTGATCAGCGGCCAGAAGCCGGTGCGGAAGAAGGCGAAGAAGTCGATCGCCAACTTCGGCCTGCGCGCCGGCCAGGAAGTGGGCGCCAGCGTGACGCTGCGCGGCGCGCGGATGTGGGAGTTCCTCGACCGCTTCGTGTCGACGGCGCTGCCCCGCGTGCGCGACTTCCGCGGCCTGTCGACGCGCTCGTTCGACGGACGCGGCAACTATTCGATGGGCGTGAAGGAGCAGATGATCTTCCCGGAGATCAACTACGACCAGGTAGAGCAGATCCACGGGATGGACATCACGTTCGTCACGACGACGACCAAGGACGACCAGGCGCTCGCGCTGCTGCGCGAACTCGGCATGCCGTTCCGCGGCGACGAGAAGCCCGTCGTGGTCAAGCACTAACCGGACCGGATCATGGCCAAGAAGAGCAGCATCGAGAAGAACGAGCGCCGCAAGAAGCTCACCCAGCGCTACGCCGCCAAGCGGAAAGCGCTGAAGGCGGTGATCCAGAACCCGAACGCGTCGGAAGACGAGAAGACGGCGGCGCAGTTCGCGCTCCAGAAGCTGCCGCGCAACTCGTCCAAGACCCGCATCCGCAACCGCTGCCAGATGACCGGCCGCGCCCGCGGGTTCGAGAGCGCGTTCGGCCTGAGCCGAATTGCGCTCCGGGATATGGCGCTGAACGGGCTGTTGCCGGGCGTGCGGAAAGCCAGCTGGTAAGAGGCAGATGGGAGATGGGAGGAGGGAGAGAGGAGATCTCCCATCGCCCATCTCCAGTCTCCCATCACTTTCACTTCCTACAGGTCCGTCCGAGACGGAAACCAGAGGAGATCAGAGAAACATCATGAGCATGACCGATCCCATCGCCGATATGCTTACGCGGATCCGGAACGCTGTCGGGTCGAAGCACCGCCGCGTGGATATGCCGGCTTCGAAGGTAAAGACCGAGATCGCCCGTCTCCTCAAGGAGACGCACTTCATCACGGACTACAAGATCGTGACGACCGAGCAGGGGACGACCGTGCTGCGCGTCGCCCTCAAGTACGCGCAGGGCGGCCAGCCGGTGATCCGGGAACTGCAGCGCGTCTCGAGCCCGGGACTCCGCAAGTACGTCGGGGTCGCCGAGATCCCGCGTGTCCGCAACGGGCTTGGCGTCGCCATCCTGTCCACGTCGCAGGGGTTGATGACCGACCGGCAGGCGCGCCAGGCGCGCACCGGTGGTGAACTCCTCGCCATCGTCTGGTAGGGGGCAACGACATGTCACGAATTGGAAAGCTCCCCGTGGACATCCCGGCCGGTGTGACGGTTTCCGTCGCCGGCTCGGTGGTCACGGTGAAGGGGCCCAAGGGCGAACTCAAGCGCACGTTTAACCCGGCGATGACCGTGGCGGTGGACGGCAGCCAGGTGTCGGTCACGCGTCCGTCGGACGAGCCGGGCCACAAGTCGCTGCACGGCCTGTCGCGCACTCTGCTGTTCAACATGATCGAGGGCGTGACCAAGGGCTATGTGCGCCAGCTCGAGATCACGGGCGTGGGCTACAAGGCGGAACCGAAGCCGTACGGCCTGCTCTTCGCGCTTGGGTATTCGCACCAGATCGAGTTCAAGGCGCCGGAGGGGATCAAGTTGACGGCGCCGCAGCCGACGACGGTGGTGGTGGAAGGCACGAACAAGGAACTCGTCGGCCAGGTGGCCGCGGAGATTCGGCAGCTGCGCAAGCCCGAGCCCTACAAGGGCAAGGGTGTGCGGTATGCAGGTGAGCAGGTCCGGCGCAAGGCCGGCAAGGCGGGAGGTAAGTAATGCCGATGCGTACACCGAAGACGGGCGCGGAGCGTCGCGAGCACCGTCATCTGCGGGTGCGGAAGAAGGTCACGGGTACGGCGGAGCGTCCGCGCCTCGTGGTGTTCCGCTCCCTGAAGCACATCTATGCCCAGCTCGTGGACGACGTCGCGCGCCGCACCCTGATGACCGTGACGGACAACGGGTTCGAGGGGAAGAAGGCCGTGAAGTCGGTCGAGGTGGGGAAGAAGATCGCCGAGCAGGCCAAGGCCGCCGGCATCAGCAAGGTCGTGTTCGACCGTGCTGGCTACCAGTACACGGGCCGCGTGAAGGCGGTGGCCGATGGTGCCCGGGAAGCCGGGCTGGAGTTCTAATATGGCCGACGAGAAGAACGAAACGACGCATCATGCCGGCGGTGAGCCGACGCCGAGCGCGCCGCGTGCGCAGCAGAACCGCCCGATGGGCGGGGGCGGCGGCGCCGGGCGTGGTCGTGGTCCGGGCGGCGGCCCCGGGCGTGGTCGCGGCGCGCCGGGTGGCGGCCGTGGCGGTCCAGGCGGCGGACGCGGTGGTCCGGGTGCGGGGCGCGGTGGTCCGGGTGGCGGCCGCGGTGGCCGCGACGGCGGGCCGGGCGGCCGTGACGGGCGCGGCGGACGTGGCGGACCGGGAGAGGAGCGCGAAGGCTCCGATCTGGTCGAGAACGTCGTCGCGATCAACCGCGTCGCCAAGGTCGTGAAGGGCGGCCGGCGGTTCAGCTTCAACGCGCTCGTCGCCGTCGGCGATGGGCAGGGGAAGGTGGGCATCGCGAGCGGCAAGGCCAACGAAGTCTCTGAAGCGGTCCGCAAGGCCGTCGAGGCGGCGCGCCGCAACATGGTGTCGATCCCGCTGACCGGCGCGACGATTCCCCACGCCATCGTGGGCAAGCACGGCGCGTCCGAAGTGATGCTGAAGCCGGCGGCGCCGGGTTCGGGCGTCATCGCGGGCGGCGCGGTGCGCGCCGTCATGGAGTGCGTCGGCATCACCGACATCCTCACGAAGTCGCTGGGATCGACGAATCCGTTCAACCTCGTGCGCGCCGCCCTCGACGGGCTGTCGTCGCTCACGACGGTGGAGCAGATCGCGCGCGAGCGTGGCGTCGAACCGTCGTCGCTGGGCTACAAGTCACGTGCCAAGGTGAAGGAGACCGTCTGATGCCACGCACATTCGTTTGGCACCCCGGACGGGGACCGAAGAAGACTGCGCCGAACACGCTGACGTCGGGCAAGGTGCAGATCAAGCAGGTTCGCAGCGGTTCCGGCCAGCCCAAGGTGATGCGGCTGACGCTGGAGGCGCTCGGCCTCCGCCACCACCAGGACGTGGTGGTGCATCAGGACTCGCCGTCGCTGCGCGGCCAGATCAAGCGCGTGCGTCATCTCGTTGAAGTGACGCCGGTGCAGGAGTAATCGATGGCTACCGAGAAGATCTCCCTCAGCAACCTCGCGCCGGCGCCCGGGTCGCATCGCGACCGCAAGCGCCTTGGGCGCGGACCCGGCTCCGGCAAGGGCAAGACGTCGGGCAAGGGCCATAAGGGCATCAAGGCGCGTTCGGGCCACCACGGCCCGGGCGGCGGCAAGCCGCATTTCGAGGGCGGCCAGATGCCGATGACGCGCCGCATTCCGAAGCGCGGCTTCACGAATCCATTCCGCGTGTCATACCAGGTGGTGGGGCTCGCTGACATCGCGGCGCTGACCGGCGACATCACGGCGGAGACGCTCATCGCCGCCGGCCTCGTCTCGAAGGGACGTCCGGCGAAGGTGCTCGCCAATGGCGAGTTGTCGGGCGCGGTGACCGTGCGCGGCCTCAAGGTGAGCGCCGCGGCCAAGGCCAAAATCGAAGCCGCAGGCGGCAAGGTCGAGGACTAATGGCGCAGGCGAATCCCGCTTCGACGCTGGCGAACATCTATCGTACGCCGGAGCTCTGGGAGAAGATCGTCTTCACGTTCATCTGCCTGGTGATCTACCGGGTGGGCAGCCACGTCACCGCCCCGGGCGTGGACGTGGTGGCGATGATGGACTTCTTCCAGTCGCAGGGCGGCGGTGGCTTCCTCGGCCTGTACGACCTGTTCGTCGGCGGCAACATGTCGAAGGCGACGATCTTCGCCCTCGGCATCATGCCGTACATCTCCGCCTCCATCTTCGCGCAGATCGCCGGCGCCGTGTTCCCGGCGTGGGAGAAGATGCAGAAGGATGAAGAGGGGCGGAAAAAGATCACGCAGTGGACGCGCTACGGCACCGTGGCGCTCGCGCTCGTGCAGGCGTGGGGCTTTGCCCTGTTCACTGAGTCCGTGCAGGGCGCGGTGGCGTCGCCGGGCGCCTACTTCAAGTTCGAGATGGCCTGGATCCTCACCACGGGCGCGATGTTCGTGATGTGGCTGGGCGAGCAGATCACGGAGCGCGGCCTCGGCAACGGCGCCTCGCTCATGATCTTCTTCTCGATCGTCGAGCGCTTCTGGCCGAGCGGCATCCAGACCTTCAAGTTCATCGGCACGGGCAGCATCAGCGTGCTGGGCCTCGTGGCGCTCGTGGCGCTGATGCTCGGCGTGGTGGCCGGCGTCGTGGCGATCACGCTCGCGGCGCGGCGCATTGCCATCCAGATCCCGCAGCGCACGATGGCGCGGGGGCGGATGCGCGAGGCGGCCCGCAACTTCATCCCGCTGCGCATCAACTCGTCGGGCGTGATGCCGATCATCTTTGCGCAGTCGCTGATCGTCGTGCCGGGCGCGGTGGCCCAGTTCAGCGGCAACGAACGGCTCCGCGACTTCTCGGACCTGTTCGTCCCGGGGACGTGGCTGTACTTCGTGCTCTCCGCGGTGCTCATCCTGTTCTTCACGTACTTCTACACGTCGATCATCTTCAACCCGGTCGACATCGCGGAAAACCTGAAGAAGCAGGGCGGCTTCATTCCGGGCATCAAGCCGGGGGCGAAGACGGCGGAGTATATTGATGAGGTGGTCAGCCGGATCACCCTGCCGGGTGCGATCTTCCTGACCATCATGGCCCTGCTGCCGGTCTGGATTGCCGACGTCATGGCCGTGCCGTTCCAGTTTGGCGGCACGTCAGTGCTGATCGTCGTGGGCGTCGCGCTCGACACGATCGCCCAGATGAACCAGCACCTCCTGCTGCGGAAGTACGACGGCTTCATGAAGAAGGGGCGCGTGCGCTTCCGTGGACGCCAGACGAGTGGTGATATCTTCTCTGGGGGGTAAGGCCTCATGATCGTTGTCCTGCTCGGGCCACCGGGTTCAGGCAAGGGGACGCAGGGGGAGCGGGTCGCCGCTGCCCTCGGCGTCCCCAAGATTTCTACGGGGGACGTGCTGCGCGCCGCCGCGAAGGCGGGGACGACGCTCGGCCTCGAAGCCAAGGCCTACATGGATCGCGGGGACCTGGTGCCCGACCCCGTCATCCTTGGCATCATGAAAGACGCGTTGTCCGCGCCGGAGCAGGCCCAGGGCGTCGTCCTCGACGGCGTGGTGCGCACCGTGCCGCAGGCCGAGGGGCTCGCCCGCGTGGCGGCCGAGATCGGCAAGCGGGTGGACGTGGTGATGCTCTTTGACATCGCCGACGACCTGCTCGTCGCCCGCCTGAGCGCGCGCACCACTTGCGGCGCCTGCCAGACGCCGTTCGCGGGGCGGCAGCCGGGCGAGGTGCACGCGGAGTGCACGGCGTCGCCCAAGGGGACGCTGGTGCGCCGCGCCGACGACGAGCCCGAGTCGATCCGCAATCGCCTGCGCGTCTACAAGGCGCAGACGGAGCCGGTGGTGGCGTGGTATCGCGCCAACGGCGGCAACATCGCGGCGATCGACGCGTCGGGAACGTTCGCCGAGGTCGAGGCGCGCGCCCTGCGGGCGGTGGGTCATTGATCCAGCTGAAGAGCGCGCGTGAGATTGAGACGATGGCGGCGGGAGGGCGGATCCTCGCCCTCACGCACGCGCACCTGCGCAGCCACGTGCGCGCCGGCCTGAGCACGGGGCAGCTGGACAAGATCGCCGAGGACTTCATCCGCAGCCACGACGGCGCGGTGCCGGCGTTCAAGGGGCTGTACGGCTTCCCGGGCGCGATCTGCATCTCGGTGAACGAGGAGATCGTGCACGGCATCCCCTCGCCGAAGCGTGTGCTCGCCGACGGCGATATCGTGAAGTTCGACGTGGGCGTGCAGTATCAGGGGATGTACACGGACGCCTGCATCACGGTACCGGTGGGGACGATCGATCCCACGACGCAGCGGCTGGTGGACGTCACCGAACGGGCGCTCGAGGCGGGGATCGCGCAGGCGGTGCCGGGCAACTACGTGGGCGACATCGGGCACGCTGTGCAGCAGGTGGTGGAGCGCGCCGGCTTCTCCGTGGTGCGCGAGCTCGTCGGCCATGGCGTCGGCCACCTGCCGCACGAGGACCCGCAGGTGCCCAACCATGGCAAGCCGCGGCGCGGCACGCGCCTGCAGGCGGGACTGACCATCGCCATCGAGCCGATGGTGAATGTGGGCGGAGCCGTGACCCGCACGCTCGCGGACAAGTGGACCGTGGTGACGCTGGACGGCACGCGCAGCGCGCACGTGGAGCACACGGTGGCGGTGACCGAGGATGGTCCGCGGGTGCTGACGCGGCTATAGCGGCGTGACATGAGCCGACCCGCCGATACGCCGGCGCGCGCTGCCGTGGTCGTCGCGTGGACCGCGATCCTGCTTGGCGTCGCCGCCCGCGGGTGGGCCCTCTCGCAGCGCGGCTCGCTCTGGCTCGACGAAGCGTCGCTGGCGCTGAACGTACTGACGCGCGGCTTCGGCGAGCTGCTGCAGCCCCTCGACTGGGGGCAGGCCGCCCCGGTTGGATTCCTCTGGCTCGAGCGCGCGGTGGCGTCGCACGCGGACGTGCCCGACCTGTGGCTGCGCCTCGTGCCATTCTGCGCCGGCGCGGTGCTGCCCTGGCTCCTCTGGCGTCTTGGCCGGCGCATCGTCGGTACGGGCGCCGGCGCGCTGGCCGCCGTGGCGGGGGCGGGGTCCCTGATGGCACTTCGGTACTCCACCGAGGCCAAGCCGTACGCGAGTGACGCCGCCGTGGCGACCGTCCTGCTCCTGCTCGCCAGTGAAGCGGCCGCGGAACCGCACCGCATCCGGCGATGGTGGGCGCTGGCCGCCGCCATCGTGCTAGCCGTGCCGCTCTCGCTCCCCGCCGTCTTCGTCATCGCCGCGGTGGCGGTGTCGCTGGCCGCCCGCGCCGAGGTGCGCGCCACGCGCGGGGCGCGCCTGGTGGTGCTTCCCGCGCTGGCGGTCGCGGCGGCGACGTTCGGCGCGCTCTGGATCTCATCGTATGGCGCGGGCGCCGCGAATGCGTCGCTGCGCGCCTACTGGGCGCCGGTGATGCTCGACGTCGGCGCTGATGACCGAGTGGTGCGCGTGTTGCGCGTCTTCATGGAACTGACGTGGGTTCCGCTGCGATGGACCGGCTCTCTGTTGGGGACGGCCGCGGGCTCGGCGCTCTGGATCAGTGGCCTGGTGTTCGTGGCGCGCCGGCGCGCCGCCGATGCGCTGCTGCTGGCGGGTCCGGTGCTCTTTGCCGTGGCCGCATCGGCGGTCGGCTCCTATCCGCTCTCGGATCGGCTGGCCTTCTTTGCCGTCCCCGGTGTCTGGGTGGCGCAGGCCGCGGCGCTGGTGGCGATGCGCAACCGGCTGCTCTCGAGCCGGAGCATCGTGGCGAACGCACGCGCCGCGGCGGTCTTCGTCGTCGTCGCCTCCGCGGCGCTCGCGCTGTGGCAGGCGACGGACGCAGACCGCTTCCTGCGCAATCCGGGTTCGCTGGAGCCGACGCGGCAGCTCTTCACGGCGGTGGACAACGAGGCGGCGACGACGCCCATCTACGTCTTCGCGCGATCGGCGCCCGCCTGGCTGCTCGCGACGAGCGCCGGGGAGTGGCGCGGGAACCCGCGGCTCGATCGCTGGGTCAGCCTGGCCGGCCGCGCGGGGGCGCCCGGTTACGAGAACATCGCGCGGAGACGCGCCGTGCGGCCCGGGGAAGGCGACTCGCTGATCGTGACATCCGCGGCCCGGACGGAGCTCGTTGGGCTCGCCCCGGGCGTCGAGTACCGCATCGCGGGAGCGCCGTCGGCCGCCAGACCGTCGGCCGGCTGGGCCGAGGAGGAAGCGCGCCGGATCGCCGCCGTGGCCCGGCCGGACGTCTGGCTCGTGGCGAGCCACTTCTTCCCCGGCTCATCGCGCAACGAATTGCGGCCGCTCGTGGAAGCGGCCGCCGCGCTGGGATTGCGGGTGGCTGAGGAACGCCACGCGGGTGATGAAGTCGTTGCGCTGCGCCTGACGCGCTAGCGCGCGTCCGGGCGCTCCAGCGGCACCTGCTCGCCCTGACGGATGGCGATGGGCTCCGCGGCCCCGGCGCCGAGCTGGTGCGTCTCGCCCATCAGCTTGGTGACGAAGCGCTGGCCCTCGGAGATGCGCTCCACTTCGAGGGCGATGGTGTCGACGGCGTTCTCGATGCGGGCGATGCGATCGGCCATGGCGTTGGGGAGCGCGGTGGCGGCGCGCGCCCCGCGGCGCAACATGCGGAGCGAGTACGCGACCGCGAGCGGGAACCCGATCGCGAGGATCGCGGCGATCGAGATGCTGTTGACGTTGATGTTCCCGCCGCTGGGGCCGCCGATCATCAGTGGCGGCGTCGTTTCGTGGACGAGATTCGGCGGGGCCGACGCGAGGAGCTGGCCGTTCTGCGCGATGTCCTTCTCGAGCTGGACGATGCGTTCGTCGAGCACCCTGAGCCGGGACTCGAGTCCTTCGCGGCCGTTGACGTTGCGCCCCATCTCGCGGACCACGTCGGAGCGACGGCTGGAGGCCGAGTTGAGCTGGCGCGACAGCTCACTGCGCCGGTTCTGCAGCAACTGCACGTCCTCGCGTGTCATCGGCCGGCTGACGTCTTGCGGCAGCACGGAGGTCCCCGTGACGCCGGATGGCGACGGAGCCTGAACGGCGGTCTGGGGCAGGGCCGGAGTGGACATACCCTAACCTACGCTGGCGGAGCGTTGCGGGTTACAGCCGCGCGGGCACGCCGCCGGTCGGCCCACCAGAAGGGGGCGTAGAGCAGCAGGACATTGAGGATGCCGAGCAGCACCACCGGGATGAGGTACCAGGGCCACGGGCCAAGCACGTCCAGCAGGCTCACGACCGGCGGCTTTCCGAGCGTCCACATGTAGTTGCTCCCCAGCGCCACGTTGACGAGGGTGACGATCACCATGTACACCATCGTGCCGAGGATGACCCGGCGCATGGAACTGACGGTCGGCCGCAGGCCCTCGACGCGCGTGAGGTAGAGCGCCGCGACAATCAGGGTGCCGTGCGACACCAGCGTCTGCACGGCGCGGAAGTGAGGAAGGCCGTACTGGGCGGCGTCGGGGGTGAGCACCGCCTGCAGCGGGCCGGCGATGCCCATGAAGTACATGAACTCGTACACGAGCGGATTGAGCGTCACGAGTCCGTACGCGCCGATCCAGACGAGCGCCGAGCAGAGGTGCAGCGGGAGCATCTGGTCGAGCGTCCACGCCCCGTACTGATACTGCCAGACGTGCCACGCGCTTTCGTTGACCACGAGCAGGATGGCGAGGGCGTACCGCACGCGGCGGCGCGTGGTCCCGTCGGTGCCGCGGAAGCGGAGCATCAGCGCACCGAAGGCGGCGAGGATGACGAGCGACCAGAGGTGGGCGCGCCCGAACGTCACGAACGGCGCGCCGGCGTAGTCATGGCGGAACCACTGCGTCCAGTCGGCAGGGGGCACGCGCGGCTATCCTCCGATGTTCTTCTCGACGGCGGCGGTGGCGCGCGCGGCGGCGGTGCGCGCGCGCTCCAGCGCGGCCGTCGCCTTCTGCGCGAGGGGGCCGGCCGCCGTCTTGTCGGTGATCGAGGAGACGTTGATGCGCACGTTGTACACGGCGCCGCGGCACGCGGCCTCGGCGAGCAGAGCCGACACGCCGGCATCGCTGGCCGCGTTGGTGTTTCCCTTTTCGGCGGCCACGGCCGCCAGTTCAGCGACGCGCGCGCACGCCTCGGCGGTCTGGAGCGGCACTTCGGACGCGTAGATAAGGGCGCGCTGAATCGCCGCCTCCCGCGCCGCGAGCTGATCCGGGGTGTCCTTGGGCAGCTTGTACGCGTCGGTGACGACGGTGTACGCCGCCGAGTCCTCGGCGACGAGCGCGGAGAGCGTGTTGCCGAGGGCGACCGCCTCCAGGGCGAGCGCCTTCATCTCGTCCTCGACGGCGGCGTATTTCTTGCGGCCAATGGTGAGGCCGCTGACCATCTGCGCAAGCGCGGCGCTCAGCACGCCGGCATGCGCCGAGACGGAGCCTCCGCCCGGCGCTGGGGCGTTGGACGCGACCGAGGCCACGAAGCTGCTCACGGACTCACCGCCGCTCACGGCGCGGCGCACCTTGTGCTCGAGCACGAGGTCCTTGGAGAAGCCGCGCAGCTGCAGGTGTCGTGCCGCGGTGTCGAAGAGCGCCTGCTCAGGGACGAGGCCGACGATCTCGCTCCACGTCGGCGACACCCCGTGCGCCTCTGCCTCGCGCTTCACCATCTCGAAGGCGCGATAGACCGGCGTCTTCTCCGTGTCCACGAGGTTCATCGACACCTGCGCCTGTCCGTCCACCTCGAGGCCGAGCCCCTTCACGTAGCGCAGGCCGCCGCTCGACCCGCGCACGGCCTTGGCCACTTCCTTGGCCACCGGCACGTTTTCGGCGCCGCCGAGATAGACGTTGTACGCCACGAGGAAGGGGCGGGCGCCGATGACGGTGGCGCCGGCGGTGGCATGCACGTGATTGGGGCCGAAGTCCGGCACCCGCTTGGGATTCGTGCCGATCTCCACCTTGGCCAGTTCGAACTCGCCGCGGCGGATGTCCGCGAGGTTCTCGCGGTCGGGGCGCGTGGCGGCACGCTCGTAGAGGAAGACGGGAATGCCGAGTTCATCGCCGACGCGCTGGCCGAGCGTGCGCGCGAGGGCGATGCAGTCGTCCATCGTGGCGCCCTCGAGCGGGATGAACGGACAGACGTCGGTGGCCCCGATGCGGGGGTGCTCGCCGGTGTGCGTGTTGAGGTCGATGAGTTCGGCGGCCTTGGCGATGCCCCGGAAGGCGGCGTCCACGGCGGCGTCGGTGGTGGCGACGACGGTCACGACGGTCCGGTTGTGCGACGGGTCGCTGGAGACGTCGAGGACGGTGACGCCCTCGCCGTTCGCGATGGCGTCCCGGATGGCCGTGATGACCTCGGGGCGGCGGCCTTCGGAGAAGTTGGGGACGAGTTCGACAAGCTTCATATGACAGCGAATTGGGATTGGGAGCTCGGATTGGGATCGCGGACTGCGATTTGCGATCTGGATTGCGATTGCCCGGCGTGCCAGGCGAACCCCATCAATCTACGCCGACTTCGGGCGGTGGCGAGCGGCTGCGGCTCCGCAAGGAGAGCGGGTACGGGAACCGCCAACTGCCTTGCCCCGGATCACGCGGATGCGGGGCGGATGCACACGGATACGGCGTTAGGGGTCCTCCCAATGCAGGATCCGCGCTCATCCGTGCTGGTCATCCGCGTAATCCGCGGCAAGGCAGTTCAGCTATTCCCCGAGCTTCCCAAGAAGCCAGGTATGCATCGCCGGGTTTGCCGCCACCACGCTCGTGTGCGCCACGGGGCAGGGGGCGCCGTCGAGGGTGGTCACGAGGCCGCCGGCTTCGCGCACCAGCAGGAGGCCGGCCGCGATGTCCCACGGGGCGAGGCCGTTCTCCCAGAAGCCGTCGAAACGGCCGCAGGCGACGCCGGCGAGGTCGAGCGACGCCGACCCGGGGCGGCGCAGGCCGGCCGTGTGCGTCATCAGGCGTTTCATCTGCCCGAGGTACCGGTCGACGTCGTCGCCGCCCTTGAACGGGAAGCCGGTGGCGATCAGCGCGCGGTCGGGGGCGTCGATGGCGCTCACCGCCAGCCGGCGGCCATCGCACCAGGCGCCGCCGCCGCGGGTGGCCGTGTACCACTCGTCCCGCGGGACGTGCAGCACGACGCCGGCAATGAGTTCGTCGTCCACGAGCGCGGCGATGGAGACCGCGTACTCGAGTACGCCGTGCAGGAAGTTGGTCGTGCCGTCGAGCGGGTCGATGACGAATGTGACGCCCTGCGCTCGCCGCTCGGGGGCGAGCGTGCTGGCCGTCTCCTCGGCGAGGATGGCCGCGCCGGGCACGCGCGCCGAGAGCACCTCGATGATCCGCGCCTCGGCGGTCATGTCGATTTCGCTCACGAAGTCGGTGGCCGACTTCTCGCGCCAGACGAGCGTGGCACGCCGCCGCTCGCCGTCGCGGATCACCTCGGCGGCGGCTGCCGCGGCCGCCCTGAGGGCGTCGAGGAGCCGGTCGGGAGCATGGGAATCCGGGTTCGTTGGTTGAAGTGTCATGCGTGCAAATCTAGCTTTCCCGCATGCCCCGCATCTTTAGCGGTATCCAGCCGTCCGGTGAACTGCACATCGGCAACTATCTGGGCGCGATCAAGAACTGGGTCGCGCTGCAGTCGCAGTACGAATCGATCTTCTGCGTCGTGGATTACCACGCGATCACGCTCACGTACGCGCCGGCCGCCCTGCGCCGCCGCACGCGGGAGATGGCCGTGTCGCTGCTCGCCACCGGCATCGACCCGGCGCACTGCACGCTGTTCGTGCAGTCGAGGGTGCCGGAGCACACCGAACTGCAGTGGATCTTCAACACGATCACGCCGCTCGGTGAGCTGGAGCGGCAGGTGGCGTTCAAGGAGAAGTCGGCGCGCCAGGAGCAGGTGATGGCCGGCATCCTCAACTATCCCGTGCTGCAGGCTGCCGACATCCTCCTCTATCTTGCCGACCTCGTGCCGGTGGGCGAGGACCAGGTGCAGCACCTCGAGCTGTCGCGCGTCGTGGCGCGCAACTGGAACGCGCGCTTCGCCCCCGAAGGCCAGCCCTACTTCCCCGAGCCGCAGGCCAAGCTGACGCCGACGCGGCGCATCGTGGGGCTCGACGGCAACGCCAAGATGTCGAAGTCGCTGGGCAACACCATCGGCCTGCTCGAGCCGCCCGACGACATCTGGGCGAAGCTGCGCCCCGCGGTCACGGATCCGGCGCGGGTGAAAAAGACCGACCCCGGGAATCCCGACCAGTGCCCCGTGATCTTCGAGCTGCACAAGGCCTTCTCGCCGCCGGCGACGGTGGCCGAGGTGGATGCCAAGTGCCGCGGCGCCGGCTGGGGATGCGTGGACTGCAAGAAGGTGCTTTTCGAGCACATGAATGCGGAGCTGACGCCCATTCGCACGCGCGCCCAGGCGCTGGCCGAGCAGCCGCGACTGGTGGATGACGCGCTGGATGCGGGGGCCGAGAAGGCCCGCGTGATTGCGCGACAGACGATGACGCACGTCAAGGAGCAGATGGGACTCGCCTGAAGAGGGGCGGCCCTTCCGCCGCCCAGGAGAACGTGCAATGTCGGTGGCCCAGGATGGCGTCCAGTTGCTGCAGGACCTGTTTGTCGGGCTGCGGCTCGATCTCGCGCTGAAGCTCGGGCTCGCGGTGCTGATGGGCGGCGCCATTGGCCTCGAGCGGCAGATTGCCGGCAAGCCGGCGGGACTGCGCACCAACATCCTGATCTGCCTGGGCTCGGCGCTGGTGATGGACCTGTCCATGAACCTGATCGGGCCCGACGGGCGCGTGGGCGATCCGGCCCGCATGGCGGCGCAGGTGGTGACGGGCATCGGCTTCATCGGTGCCGGCACCATCATGCAGTCGAAGGGGAACATCAGCGGCCTTACGTCGGCGGCGACCATCTGGACCGTTGCGGCGATCGGCCTGACGATTGGCGCGGGGTTCTTCGTCGAAGGGCTGGGCGCGACGGCCATGGTGCTCATCGTCCTGCTCGTCCTCGGCAACCTCGAGCACAAGCTGGTGCGCACCGAACGGACGGTGCCGGTGACCGTGCGTGCGGCAGTGGCGTGCGATTTCGGGCCCCTTGAGCAGATGCTGAAGGACTCCGGCTTGCGGGTGGTGGACCGGGAGACGTTCGATCATCCGCGGGATCGCGTCTTCGAGATGCGGTGGCGCGGGCCGGCGCGGCAGTTCGAGGTGGCGCGCGACCTCCTGCTCGAACGGCAGGATGTGCTCGACGTGACGCTGCACTAGGATGCGCCGCGCCGTCGTGGATCTGCGGTCGCCGTCGCCCGCCTTCCGGCTGCCCGACGCGGTCGCCGACCGCCTGCGTGCGGCCGCGCTTCCCGGATGGGAGCTGGTGGTCGTGGGCGAGGAGAACGATGCGCTTGAGGGGTCGCCGCGCGGTCCCGGGCCCGAGGCGATGGTCGCCGTGGCCACGGCCGAGGTCTATTTCGGCTGGGGGATGCCGGCGCCGTTGTTCCACGCGGCCCCCCAGCTTCGGTGGGTGCAGTCGGCGCTGGCGGGGACGGGGGCATTGCTGGCCGTCCCCGAGATGCGCGATGGCCCGTGCCTGTTCACGAACGCGGCCGGCATCTACGGACCACCCATCGCCGAGACCGTCCTCGCCGGAGTGCTGCATTTCACGCGCGCCCTCGATGTGGCGGGCTCGCTGCAGGCGGAAGGACGGTGGGATGCCGCGGCGTTCGGGACGGCGGCGGCGATGGTGCGCGAAGTGGGCGAACTGCGCGTGCTCGTGGTGGGGGCGGGCGGGCTCGGGTCGGAGATTGGCGCCCGGTTTGCGGCGCTGGGGGCCACCGTCGTCGGGTTGCGGCGCGTGCCGTCCAAGGGGTGCCCTTCCGGCTTTGTGCGCGTGGCGGGGCTCGACGCGTTGGAGACGGAGCTTGGGGGGGCCGATGTCGTTGTTCTGGCGGCGGCGCTCACTGGCGAGACACGCGACCTGCTGAACGCGCGGCGGCTGGCGCTGCTGCCGCCGGGGGCGATCGTGGTGAACGTGTCGCGCGGCACCATGCTCGACGAGACAGCGCTGTACGAAGCCCTGGTGAGCGGGCGGCTGCGCGGGGCGGTGCTCGACGTGTTCGCCCGCGAACCACTAGCCCCAGAGAGCCCGCTGTGGCAACTTCGTCAGGTTCTCGTGACACCGCATGTCAGCGGGGTCTCGCCGCGCCGCCTATGGGAGCGGCTGGCGGCGCTCTTTCTCGGGAACTGGCAGGCGTACGCGGAGGGGCGACCCCTCCGCAATCTCGTGGACAAGGCGCTGGGGTACTGACGGGACGATGGAGAAGATCATCAAGGCCGCGGTGGATCGAGGAGCGTCGGACCTGCACATCAAGGCAGGCGACGTCTTTCGTGCGCGCATTGACGGTCGGCTCGTCCCCCTCACCAAGCAGGCGCTGAGCCCCGAGCAGACCAAGGCGATCGCGCTGCGGCTGATCCCGAACGAGGAGGACCGCGCCAAGATCGACAAGCTCAACGACTACGACTGCTCGTGGGGGGCGCCGGGCATCGGGCGCTTCCGCGTGAACATCCTGCGGCAGCGGTCGAGCTTCATGATCGTGATGCGCGTCATCCCGTTCGAGGTGCCGACGTTCGAGAAGCTGAAGATGCCGGAGGTGATGCGCCGCGTCACCGAGGCGGAGCGTGGGATGATCCTCGTCACCGGCGTCACGGGCTCGGGCAAGTCGAGCACGATGGCGGCGATGATCAACCACATCAACTCGTCGCGCAACAAGCACATCGTCACGCTCGAGAACCCGATCGAGTTCCTGCACCGCGACCTGCAGAGCAGCATCACGCAGCGCGAGATCGGCGTGGACACGGAGAGCTTCCGCAGCGGCCTGCGCGCCGCGCTGCGCCAGGACCCCGACGTGATCCTCATCGGCGAGATGCGAGACGCCGAGACGGTGGACACCGGCATGAAGGCGGCGGAGACGGGGCACCTGCTCCTCTCGACGCTGCACACGCCCGACGCGCAGAGCACCATTCTCCGCATCATGGCGATGTTCCCGCCCGAGGAGCAGGACGTGGTGCGGGTGCGCCTCGCCGAGACGCTGCACGCGGTCGTGAGCCAGCGCCTGCTGCCGCGCGCCGACGGACACGGGCGCGTCGTGGCGGCCGAAGTGATGATCGTCACGGCGACTATCCGCGACCTGATCCTCGAGGGCGAGAAGATCGGCGAGATCCGCGACTACATCGCCGAGGGGCGCGAGCAGTACGGGATGCAGACCTTTGACCAGCACCTCAGCGACCTCGTGCAGCAAGGGCAGGTGACGTTCGAGGTGGCGCTTGCCGCGGCGACGCGTCCCAGCGACTTCCAGCTCAAGATGCAGACCTTCCGCCGGCGCTCGACGACCGTCAAGGGCTCCGACATGCCCGCCGAAGCGTCCAAGCCCGACCAGGGCTTCCAGAGCGGTTCGGGGATGGATTTCCTCAACGGCCAGTAGCGGCAGTTACCGTCTACCGTCGACCGTCTACCGTCACTGTCGCCACACACATGTCTTCCATTGCACTCTCCGGTGTCCTCGGCCCCGTCACCACGCCCTTTACGGCGTCCGAGACCCCCGATCTTGTCGGACTTGCGTCCAATATCCGGTCACACCTCGCCCACGGCCTGAACGGGATCGTCGTCTGCGGTTCCACGGGCGAGGCCGCGCTGCTCGACGAGACTGAGCGCACGTCGCTCATCGAGACGGCGCGGGCCACCGTCCCCGCCGACCGGCTGCTGCTGATGGGGACCGGCGCCGAGTCCACGAAGCAGTGCGTGACGCGCT
The DNA here is from genome assembly GCA_016218305.1 of Gemmatimonadota bacterium. Lineage (GTDB taxonomy): Bacteria > Gemmatimonadota > Gemmatimonadetes > Gemmatimonadales > Gemmatimonadaceae > PNKL01. The sequence goes on from JACREJ010000075.1 coordinate 32,394, forward strand.
GCCGGGACGCCGGCGCTCGCGGCGCCAATGCGGTGCTCGTGGTGGCGCCGCATTACTACGGGCCGCAGATGACCGCCGCGGCGCTGCGCGCGCACTACCAGCGCGTGGCCGACGAGAGCCCGGTGCCGGTGGTGCTGTACAACATTCCCAAGTACATGCACTTCAAGCTCGAGCCGGACCTGGTTGCCGAACTGTCGATGCACGAGAACATCGTGGGCATCAAGGACAGCTCGGGCGACCTCGCCTTGCTGGAGGGCTACCTCCAGGCGCAGGGCTCGTCGTTCACCGTGCTGACCGGGAATGGCGGCCAGCTGCTGCCCGCCCTCCAGCTGGGCGTGCGCGGCGGCATCGTGGCCGTGGGGCTGTTTGCGGCCGGGCTCTGCGTGGACGTGTATGACGGCTTCCGGAACAACGACCTGAAGCGCGCCACCATCGCGCAGGACCGGTTGAAGCCCATGGCGAGCCAGATCGTGGCGGGGCTCGGCGTGCCGGGTGTGAAGGCGGCGTTGGAGGCCGTGGGGCTGGTGGGAGGCCCGGTGCGGCTGCCGCTGCTGCCGCTGGACGCTGCCGGCCGGACGACGGTGCGCGAGTTGCTCGTTTAGCGAACCACGCCGAGGCGCGCGAGCGCCGCCTCGAGGATCGGGTCGCGAGTCGCCTCGAGTCCGGCGGTGTCGAACGGCACGCGCACGGCCGGGGCGATGCCCTGCCATTCAATCACGTGCCCGTCCGGAGCGTACTCGATCCAGCGTGGCAGGAGGTACTTCCAGCCGCCGCCGAGTGCGCGTTCGGTCGGGTTGCCCGATCCGCCTCCCGTGGTGTCGCCCAAGGTGGTGACGGTGGGTAGGGTGGCCATGGCGGCGATGAAGCTCTCGCTGGAACTGTAGCAACCGCCGCCGATCAGCAGGACCACGGGCTTGGTCCACGTCCAGGGCCCGCGCGGGGCTACGCTGCGCTCAATGAGCGCACCGAGCCCGGCGCCATCGCGGTAGCGCACCGAGCCCGCCGCGATGCGCTTGGCGCTGAAGCGTCCGGCCAGCGCGAAGGCGAGCTGATCGTCGCCGCCGCTGTTCGCGCGCACGTCAACGATCAGCGCGCGGGTGTCGCGGAGGGCTTCGAGCGCGGCGTCGAGGTCGCTGGCCGAGAACTGGGCGGGGGCCCATGCGCCAATCACGAGGTAGCCAACGTCGCCGAACCGGGCCGTTGCGAGGTTCATGGCGCGCTGCACCAACCCGCGAGACGTCATCGCCGCCTGCCAGCGTGGCTGGCTGAAGTTCGACGCTCGGCGCTGGCTCGACGTCGAGAGGCGAGCCCCCGTCGGGCTGATGAAGTTCAAGTGGATGTCGTTCAGCGGCCAGACCATCGCGGTCAGAATGCGGACGAGCGAGTCGGTGTTTGGCGCCTGCGCGGCGAGCGGGCGGTAGTTCGCCCCGGTGGCCGCCCAGTTGACGTGTTTGTAGTCGAAATACGGGTACGTCGACGCGAACGCCCGATGAAAGCTGTCGAACTGTCCGAGCACATCGGTGGGAACCGGCTCGGTGGAAGACCGGTCGCAGGCGGCGATGCCGGTGAGCAGCGCGGCCAGAAGCCATCCAGCGCTCGGGATCCGGCCGGGACCGAGCCGGGAACGGAAGTCTGCCCTGTCGGCGCGCATGCCAGACCTACCCTGAGGGCTCTCCAATTGTTTCATGGCCGTGGCGCGTTGCCACGGCCCTGTGCGCACCGTAGATTTTATCAACGCCCCGCGGAATGCACCGGGGCGTTTTTTTGTGGACTCTCGCCTGACCGCCTGCCGGACCGGAGCTGCGATGTTCGATACGAAAACCCGCGCGATCGTCGTGGTGGGCGCCCAGTGGGGCGATGAGGGGAAGGGGAAGCTGGTGGACGTCATCGCCGAGCGCGCCGACTGGGTGGTGCGCTACCAGGGGGGCGCCAACGCCGGCCACACCGTGCACATCGGCGACCACTCGACGGTGCTGCACCAGGTGCCGAGCGGCATCCTGCATCCCGGCGTGCGCTGCGCCATCGGCAACGGGGTGGTGCTCGACCCCGAGACGCTGTTCGACGAAGTGGACGCCCTGATCACGGATGGCGTGGATGTCAGCGGGCGGCTCTATGTGAGCGACCGCGCGCACCTCGTGATGCCGTATCACAAGCTGGTGGACAAGGAGAGCTCGGCGAGCAAGGCAATTGGCACGACGGGGCGCGGGATCGGTCCGTGCTACGAGGACAAGATCGCGCGGCGCGGCGTGCGCGTGCTCGACCTCGCCCATGCAGACCGCCTGCGCACGCTGGTGGAGCGCGGCGTGGAGCACGCCAACCACGTGCTCATCGGCACCGGTTCGCAGAAGCGCGCGAGCGTCGAGCACACGCTCGAGGCGCTGGGGCGGCTCGCGCCGCGCCTGCTCGGCATCAGCGAGGATGTCGGGCTCGCCATGCACCGTGCGCTCAAGAACGGCGCCGCGGTACTGTTCGAGGGGGCGCAGGGGTCGCTGCTCGACATTGACCATGGCACCTATCCGTACGTCACGTCGAGCAACACCACGGCGGGCGGCGCCGCCACGGGCGTGGGTGTGTCGCCCCGGGTGCTCGACGAGTGCATCGGCGTGGTGAAGGCCTACACGACGCGCGTGGGCGGCGGGCCGCTCCCCACGGAGTACGACGAGGTCATGGGCGAGCGCGTGCGCAAGCTTGGCAACGAGTACGGCGCCACCACCGGGCGTCCGCGCCGCTGCGGCTGGTTTGACGCGGTGGTGGTGCGCTATGCCGTGCGCGTGAACGGACTCTCGGCGCTGGCAGTCACCAAGCTCGATGTGCTGGACACGCTGGAGAAGATCGGCCTCTGCACCGGGTACCACATCAACGGCGAGCTGGTGACCGAGTTCCCCGGCGACATCGCCGACCTCGAGCAGATCACGCCGCACTATGAGTGGTTCGAGGGGTGGATGACCTCCACCGCGGATGCGCGCACGATCGAGGCGCTGCCGGCCCTGGCGCGGAAGTACCTGGACCGGATCGAGGAACTGGTGGAGTCGCCGATTCGCTATGTGAGCGTGGGGACGCGGCGGGATCAGATCATCGGGCTCTGACCGCCGCCGTCGAGGCGTGAGCCTCAGTTTGGGGAGTAGATAACGCCGCACCGGCGACCGGACGCGGGCGTCCGGTCGCCGGTCGCCGCGCTACTTTCCGTCCCGGTCGTCGTCTTCCAGCGAGCGGAACGACGCCTTGATATTCGTCTTGACGAGGCCTTCGTTCAGGCCGCCGATGTTGGCCGTCGCCGGATCGATCACGACGCCGGACAGGCTGCGGAACCATGCCACGACGTCAATCTGGACCGTCACGTTGCCGCCCGTCTCGCCGATCGTGAGCGGCGGGTTGAAGTCCAGCTCCAACTCCTCGTTCAGCCGCGACGTGAACGTGAAGGCCCGACCGTTGTACGTCCCCTGCACGCGGATTGTCGTATCGGCGAAGGTCGGGTTCGCGGACCTGAACGCCTGGTCCCGCGCGTCAGAGCCGGGCTTGTGCAGCTTCAACTCGAGCTCCCGGTACGTACCCGCCGGAATGGAGACGCTGGCAGCGGTCATCACGCCTGTGGTCAACGGCACGTCCACGAGCACGGGACCGAGCATCAACTCCTCGCACGCATCCGATTCGCCTGCGGCGTCATCGGGGCACTGGTCGGCGTCGCTGCGCTTGAGCTCGATCTCCTTGAAGACCATCTGGACGCGGGTGATGACGAGGGTATTTCCGCCGCTGGTCACCGTGACGTCGTAGGCTGCGGCATCAGAGAGGCTCATGGCCCCGCTGCTGACGAGCGACTTCGCCGCAAACGACAGGCTGACCGGCGGGCGGCCGGGCCCGGTGGAGTCCCCGCATGCCGCCGCACCCACAATGGCGCTGAGGGTCAATCCCATCTTCAGGTACTTCGTCATCGTGCAACTCCCGCGTGAGGTAAGGCGCACACCGGCGCCGACGTTCCCTGTGGTGCGTTCAGCGGCTGGACGGCCGCGTGTCATCGGATGGGGACCCGATGCGGCGCACTCCCTGTGCTGCAATGCACGTTATCGCCCGTCGGTCACCGGACGTATCGCACAAGCAGATGAAGCGGGACGTACGTCTTTCGGGCGGGGCGGCCCGTCAAGCCCGGCGTGTCCGGCGCCGCGCGCTGACGCGTGGGCGCCGGTGCCGCGGTCGGCGGGTCATGCCTTCGCCTCTTCCGTTGCCTTCGCCATGGCCTTGAGGTCTGCCTCGCGGCCGTCGTGCGCGAGGTTCTTCGCGATCTCTCCCGCCTCGGGCGCGGCGGCCCCGGCGCTCATGATCTCGTACTTGGCTTCCTGCCTGGCATGTCGGGCTTCCAGCGGCAGGTCCACGCTATCGTTGCCCGGCAAGTCCACCTTCAGCTCCTCGAGCATCATCAGCAGGCCGGCGGCGATGGGCAGCGCCAGCAGCGCCCCGATGATGCCCATGAGGGTGCCTCCAGCGAGGAGGGCCAGGATCACCACCGTCGGCGAGAGCCGCAGCACCTTGCCATAGATCCTGGGCACCAGGATGCGGCTCTCGAACTCCATGTAGACCAGCTGGCACAGGAACAGCGTGCCGGCCACGGCGACCCCGAGCGGCAGCGCGGACAGGACCGCCGGAATGATGACGAGGAACCCGCCGATGAACGGGATGACGTCCACCAGCGCCCCGAACAGCGCCAGTGCCATGGCATTGGGGACCTTGAAGATGACGAGGAGCACGAAGGTGAAGACGCCGATCGCCGCGCTGGTGATGAGCTGTCCGCGCATGTAGCCGCCGACGATCGTCTCCATGTTCTGGATGATGCGCGCCAGCCGCATGTGGTAGTGGCGCGGGACGACGGCGTACAGCACGCCCTGGGTCCTCTTGCCGTCGGCAAGGAGGTAGAACGAGAGCACCAGCGTGGTCGCGCCCAGTCCGATGGCCTTGACGGCTTGCGTGGAGTAACCCAGCAGGTACGCCTCGAGCCGGGCGAAGCTCTTCGGCGTTCCGACGTTCTGCAGGAGATGCGAGAGTGGTCGGGTGACACTGTAGTCATTGAGCAGGATAACGAGCCGGCGGCGCGTGGCCGGCGCGTCATGCACCATCTGCGTGAGCTGGTCGACGAGCGGTGGGAGCGTGAGGAAGATCACCAGTGACGCCGCGACGACCAGCGCGACGAAGAGCAGGAGCAGGGCGTACATGCGCTTGATCCCGTGCGCCTCCATCCACTCGATCACCGGATTGAACGTCCCGGCGAGGACGAGCGCCATCACGAGGATGAGCGCGACCACCCACAGCTGGTAGGCCAGCCAGACGCCGGCGACCGCCGCCAGGATGAGCACGATGGAACGCGGCGTGATCTCGACGCGGACGACGGACGACTCGTGCTCGGGTGCCTGCATGCGCTCTCCGACATGGGAAACACCGCCGGCGGCGGGCGCCGGGATGCGGCGCCCGCGTCGGCGGACTGTGTTCCATCCAAGGCTATGAGCGGGGTCCGCTCCGGGGTATCGCCCGATTGGCGTACGCCTTCTTCCGGATAGCTGGCGCGAAGCCCAGACGATCGCGTCTCGGTTGCCTGACGCGCTCGAGCGTGCCACTGTTGTGAAGCCATGATGCTCTCCCTCTTCCTGCAGGTTGTACTCCTGTGGACGATCCCGCTGGCGCCGATTCCCGGTGCCCATCTGCGCGCCCGCACGCTGGCCGTGCTCAA
>JACREJ010000074.1 GCA_016218305.1 Gemmatimonadota bacterium
GATGGGTGATGGGTGATGGGTGATGGGAGATGGGTGATGGGTGATGGGTGATGGGTGTTGGGTGATGGGTGATGGGTGATGGGCGATGCGCGGAGGGCCGGGGAACTTCTCCTCGGCCCTCGGCCGTTTCTCTCCCATCTCCCATCTCCCATCTCCCATCTCCCATCTCCCATCTCCCATCAGCATGTTAGCCGCACTCATACTCGCCCTCACCCTCTCCTCCGACAGCGTGCGCTTCCCTGTCGTCACGTCAGACAACCTCGAGGGCAGGACCTTCACCCTGCCGCGCGACTTCGACGGCGAGCGCAACGTGGTGTTCATCGCCTTCAAGCGTGAGCAGCAGCGGGAGGTGGACTCGTGGGTGCCGTTCGTGAAGCCGCTCCTCGCGCGCACGCCGGGCACCGAGTACTACGAGATCCCGACGATCAAGCGGATGGTCGCCCCCATGCGATGGATGATCAATCGCGGCATGCGCGGCGGCATCGATGATCGCGGCGCCCGCGAACGCACCATCACGCTCTACCTCGACAAGGAGCCGTTCAAGCGCGCCCTTGGCATTGCGACCGAGCAGGAGATTCACGTGCTGGTCGTGGATCGCGAGGGGAACGTGCGATGGCGCACCGCGGGGGCGTTCAGCGAGGACAAGGGGCAGGGCCTCGCGCGCGCGCTGACATCGCCCTAGCCGGACCGCGGTCTCCCGGGGCGTGGCGCCCCATCGCGCGGCGGCCACTTGTGTCGCGCGGGCGGGCGGCGCATCCTGAGGCACACGCCATACCCACGCCGCCTCCCCGGGGGAATCCGTGCGCCGTCGCACCATCCGTCGTTTCGCCGTCCTGCTGACGGCGCTCACCGCCGCCTGCTCCGCCAATCCCGCGCCGGCGGATCGTCCGCGGTTCGACGCCTCGCTCATCACCCGTGAGCAGATCGTCCAGGGACAGTTCACCAACGCGTACGACGCGGTGAAGACCCTCCGCGGGTCGTGGCTCAACACCGTACGCCCCGAGAGCTTCCGGTATCCGGCCGCCATCCAGGTCTATCTGGACGGCGTGCGCCTCGGCGATGTCTCCGCCCTCTCCACGGTGCAGACGCTCCCGATCCAGTACATCCGCTACTACAGCGCGCAGGACGCCACGTCGCGGTGGGGCATGGACCATGGCGCAGGCGCGATCTACGTCAGCACCAAGGTGGGCGCTCAAGGGTCGCCGATCCCGCCGGCGTAACCCGAGCGCCTCACGGCGCGCGCGGCTCGGGCGGCGTCCCCGTGCCGATGAAGATCACCCCACGCCCGTGCCCGATCCCCCAGCGCGTCGTGGCATCGGCGCCGCGGAACGGCGCATGTGACCTCCCGCCACCCGCAGGTGAGGACCCGCTACCTCGCCTCCGGCGCCTCGAACACCACCTTCCCGTTCACGATCGTCCGCACGATCTTCGCGTCGCGGATCGTCTCGGGGGCAATCGTCGTGAGGTCACGATCGATCATCGTGATGTCGGCGAGCATCCCCTTCTTGAGCACCCCGCGCGAGCCCTCGGCAAACCCGGCATAGGCCGCGCCGGCGGTGTAGGCGCGCAGCGCATCCTCCACCGAGATCTTCTGCTCGGGCACCCAGCCGCCCGGGCGCTTCTCGTCGAGCGTGCGCCGCGTCACCGCCGCGTAGATCCCCATCAGCGGAGTGGGCGGCGCCACGAACCAGTCGCTGCCAAACGCGAGCGAGGCCCTGGTGTCGAGCAGCGACTTGAAGGCGTAGGTCCCCTTCGACCGCTCGGCGCCGATGACCCGGTCCACCCAGCGGCCGTCGTCAATGGCGTGATACGGCTGCATCGACGGGATCACCCCGAGTGCGCCGAAGCGCGCGATGTCGGCCGGCGCGATGTGCTGCGCGTGCTCGATGCGGAACCGCCGGTCGCGCGGGCCGTTCTCCCGCGCGACGCGCTCGAAGATGTCGAGCAGCACGCGGATCGCCCGGTCGCCAATGGCATGGATGAGCAGTTGCAGCCCGGCCTTGTCGCCGGCCAGCGCCCAGTTGTACAGGTCGGCCTCGCTGTTCACCATCAGGCCGCGGTCGTTGGGCGCATCGGTGAACGGCTCGAGCATCGCCGCCGTGTGCGACCCGATGGACCCGTCCACGAAACCCTTGAGTCCGCCAATCCGCACCCAGTCGTCGCCGATGCCCCGTGCCTTCACGGTGTCGGCGAGGCGCTTCCAGCTGGAGAGCGGCACCGACGCGTAGATGCGCGTGGTCAGGGTGCCGGCGGCGTGCGCACGCTCGAATGCGGCAAGGTCGCCCCAACCGCCCATGTGATGCACCGCCACCACACCCTGTTCGTTCACGTGCCGCATGGCGGCGCGCAGCGCGCGATCGGTCATCTCCGCCCCGGCCGGCGGCACCGCGCGCTCCACGATGCCCATCGCGTTGTCCTTGAACACGCCCGTTGGCTCGCCTGCGGCGTCGCGGACGATCGTGCCACCGCTGACGTCTTTCACGTCGCGCGTCACCCCCGCCGCCGTGAGCGCCGCCGAGTTGGCGAGACTCATGTGCCCGTCGAGCCGGTTGATCCAGACCGGGTTGTTCGGCGTCACGGCGTCGATCCACTGCCGTGTCGGGAGTTCCCCGCCCCAGTTCTCGTGGTCCCAGTCGCCATTCAGGATCCAGGTGCCGGCGGGGATCGTCTTCGCGAAGTCGCCGATGCGCTGGATGAACTCGGCCTTGGTCCGGGCGTCGCGCAGCTTCACCGACTGCAGCGCAAAGCCGCCCTCGATGAAGTGGACGTGCGAGTCGATGAAGCCCGGCACGACCATCGCGCCGTGCGCATCGATGATCCGCGCGCCGGCGCCGGCCAGCTTGCGGATCTCGGCGCTGGAACCCACCGCCGCGATGTGCGTGCCTTCCACGGCGACGGCGTCGGCCCACGGACGGCGCAGGTCGCCGGTCCAGACGCGGGCATTGACGATGGCTAGGCTGATCACGGCAGTCTGGGCGAGCACGTGCATGGGCGCCTCGGCAAGGGAGTTACGGCCGGGGGGCCGACCAACAAGAGCGGGACGTCAGCGGCACGGCAAGGCGGGCGGCGCCTCAGCGCCGCTCGATGGCGTCGCGCACGTCGAGCAGGATCTCGAAATACAGCTGTTCGCGGCGGTACGAGAAGTCGAGCGCCTTCATGCCGGCCTCGTCCTCGGTGGCCTTGGCGCGCTCGAACGCCTCCCGGTACATGTCGTCGAGGTTGGCGAGGATGCGTTCACGGGAGCGGGACATGCGGGAGTTCTCCAGCGCCTCGGCTGTGAGGCGAGGCGGATGTGTGGACACGACGGCGCGCGGCGCCCCTCCCTCGAGGAGGAGTCGGCGGGCAATCCCGAGCAGCTGGCCGCGCGCGTTGAAGTTTGCCATGGGCGACGTGCATAATCGCACGCCGACACCAGCGAGGGAATGGGCGGCTACGGCGCCGGACGCTGCGCGATGAGCCGGGCGACGGCCGCGTCTTCCTCGACGAATGGCAACAGCGCGGCCACCACGCCCTGCTCCGTCTCCCCTTCGACCGCCATCAGCGGCGGCGGCATCCGCTTGGAGTCCACGGAGCGGGGGCCCGAATTGCGACGATCCACCTCGATCACGGCCCGGACCCGCGTCCCTTCCGTCGGCGTCAACCGGCGGATGCGCACCGTGGCCCCTCCAGGCATCGTGCGTTCGTACAGGACATCGGACACAGAGTTCTCTCAACGGATGAGTTGCCTATATCTGCCCACGCCCCCCGCCTGACGCAAGCGGTCAGGGCTCTCCCGACATTGTCAGCCGGTGGAAGACGGCGTCCTCGACCGGACGCCCGTCCCGGAGGTGCTCCACGACGATGCGCTCCAGCAGTTCCGGCGTGACCCCGCCGTACCAGACCCCCTCCGGATAGACGGCGATGATCGGCCCGCCGGCACAGACACCGAGGCAGGGGGCCTCGCTCCGCTTCACCCGACGCGGCCCGAAAAGCAGTCCCTCCCGCTGCAGCAGCGAGGCCAGCCGCGCATAGAGCGCGCGCCCGCGCCGGTCGGTCGAGCAGTAGCCCCCCGTGCAGACGAGCACGTGGCGGGCATAGGCATCCATCATCGGCGGCTGGTGGTCGTGCATCGGAGGTGCGGGGTCGGGGACGCCTCAATCTACACGCCCCCGTCCCGGTCTCGGCTTGCCCCCCGCCGGAACGCCCATCATCCTCCTCCGATGCGAAATCGCTTCCGTTGGATCGCCCTCGGCGCCCTGCTCCTCGCCGGCACCGCCGATGCGCAGCAGGCCGCCCCGTCGCTCAACGATTCCCTGCCAGTGGATCCCGCCATCATCCGCGGGACCCTGCCCAACGGCCTGCGGTATTTTGTGCGCCGGAACGAGAAGCCCCAGAAGCGCGCCGAACTGCGGCTCGTGGTGCGGGCGGGTTCCATCCTGGAAGACGAGGATCAGCGGGGGCTCGCGCATTACGTCGAGCACATGGCCTTCAACGGCACACGGCGCTTCCCCAAGCAGGCCATCGTCTCGTTCCTCGAGCGCAGCGGCATGCGCTTTGGCGCCGACCTCAATGCGTACACGAGCTTCGACGAGACCGTGTACATGCTCCAGATTCCCACCGACACCGCGGCCCTGCTGACCACGGCGTTTGACGTGCTCCAGGACTGGGCGTCGGCGATCGCGTTCGACAGCGCCGAGTTCGCGCAGGAGCGCGGCGTCGTGATCGAGGAATGGCGCACCGGCCGCGGCGCCGGCCAGCGCATCAGTGAGAAGCAGTTCGCCGTGCAGTTCAAGGGCTCGCGGTACGCCGACCGTTTTCCCATTGGCACCAAGGAGAGTCTCGACACCGCCACGCTCGCCGCCGCGCGTCGCTTCTACACCGACTGGTACCGTCCGGAGTTGATGACCGTCATCGCCGTTGGCGACTTCGACGCCGCGGTGGTCGAGGCCGCCATCCGCGCCCGCTTTGGCGCACTGCGCAACCCGGCATCGCCGCGGCCGCGCGTCGCGTACGACGCCCCCGACCACGCGGAGACGCGCGTTGTCATCTCGGCGGACAAGGAATTCCCGCAGAGCATTGCGCAGGTTGAATGGCTGCTGCCGCCTCGTGCGCGCGGCACCGTGGGCGCCTGGCGCACCAGTCTCGTGTCGAGCATCTACACCGCCCTGCTCTCCCAGCGCCTTGGAGAGCTGTCACAGCGGGAGAGCACTCCGTTTGCCTTTGCCTACGCCGGCAGCGGCTCGCTCCTTCCCACGCGCGAGGCATTCACCGCGGCGGCCGTCGTCAAGGACGGCAAGTTCGTGGACGCGCTCGCCGCCACGCTCGCCGAACTCGAGCGCGCCAATCGCTTCGGGTTCACTACCACGGAGTTCGAGCGACAGAAGGCCAGTCTCGTCCGCTCCTTCGAGCGCAGTGTGTCGGAGGCATCCAAGACCGACTCCAAGGTGCACGCCGAGCAGATGGTGCGGCATGTGCTGCGGCAGTCCAACATCTCGCACCCCGAGCAGGTGCAGCGCCTCGCCACGGTTATGCTCCCCGGCGTCACGCTCGCCGAGGTAAACGGTGCGGCCAAGGCGTGGATGCCCGAGGGGAACCGGACCATCGCCGTGGCTGCGCCCGCGCGTCCCGATGTGGCGCTGCCCACCGATTCAGCGATGCTCTCGGTCTTCAGCCGAGTGAAGGCACAGGCGCTCGTGGCCTACGTGGACTCCACGGCCGACCAACCGCTGGTCTCCAGGCCGCCCACACCCGGCCGCGTCGTGAAGACGAACACCATTGCCGACCTCGGCATCACCGAGTGGACGCTGTCCAACGGCATCCGCGTGCTGCTCAAGCCGACCGACTTCAAGAACGACCAGGTCCTCCTGAGCGGTCGGCGCCCGGGCGGGTATTCCCTGCTCGACGTCGCCGACCACCGGCACGCCACGCTCTCCGACTTCGTGCTCGGCGGCGTCGGCGACTTCAGCGACAACCAGCTGCGGCGCATGCTCACTGGCAAGGTGGCCAACGCTGGCGTGTCGGTGAACGAGAACGGCGAGACGGCGTATGGTTCGGCGTCGCCGCGCGACCTGCCGACGATGTTCGAGCTGCTCTGGCTCAACGCCACCGCGCCGCGCCTCGATACCGCGCTTTTCGCGGCCGGCCGCTCGATGATGAAGGCGGCGATGCAGAACAGCCGCAACACGCCCGAGCAGGCGTTCGGCGACACCATCTCGGTGGTGATGGCAAACTATCATCCGCGCTTCCGACTCTTTCAGCCCGAGCTGCTCGACTCGCTCGACGTGCGGCGCGCGTACGCGTTGTACAAGGCGCGTTTCGCGTCGTTCAGCGGTTTCACGTTCTATCTCGTCGGCAACTTCACGCTCGACGGCATCAAGCCGCTGGTCGAACGCTATCTGGGAGCGCTCCCCACGGCCGGCGCGTCCACGACCTTCATGGACCGCGGCATCCGACCGCCCAACGGCGTGGTGAGCCGCATCGTGCGCCGCGGGGCCGATCCCAAGGCCGAGTCGCGCATCATCTTCCACGGCGCGTTCGACTACTCGTGGGAGAATCGCCTCGAACTCGACGCCCTGCGTCAACTGCTGGACATGCGATTCCGCGATGCCCTGCGCGAGGAGAAGAGCGGAACGTACGGCGTGGGCGTCAGCGCGGAGGGGAGCTGGATTCCCTACAAGCGCTATGAGGTCTCGTTCAGCTTCGGCTCGGCGCCGGAACGCGTGGAGGAGCTCGCCGCGGCCGCCTTCACCGTGATTGACTCGGTGAAGCGCACCGGCCCCACCGACGACGAGATGGCGAAGATCCGCGAGCAGTTCATCCGCGGCCACGAGACCGGCCTGCGCGAGAACGCGGCGTGGATTGGCTGGATGAGCGACCACGACGAGGACGGACGCGACCAGCACGCCACGGTGCAGTACCCGTCATTAGTGCAGCGGCTGACCGCGACGCAGCTGCGCGACGCGGCGCGGCGATATCTCGACCTCGCGCAGTACGCGCGGTTTACGCTGCTTCCCGAGGCAGCGCGCGCACCGACGCCGTAGCGGACTACTCCGGCAGCTTGTTGTCACCCGGGGGCGCGACGTACCGCAGCGCCTCCACCGGGTGGCCGCCCTGCAGGTGCTCGCTGACGATCTGCGCCGCGTCGGCGGCCCTCACACCGTGGTACCAGACGTCGTCGGGGTAGACCACGACCATAGGGCCATGCCCGCACTGGCCCAGACAGCCCGAGTGGTTCACGCGGACCTGCCCCTTAAGACCGGCATCCACCACCGCGGTGCGCAGCGCGGAGAAGACGTCCTTGGAGTCCTGCGTCGGGCAGGTCTTTCCGGAGGTGCAGACGAAGACATGTCGTTCGTATTGTCCCATGCCTGCAAGGTAGCGGGGCGTTCGAGCCCTGCGCGAGCGGTGACCCGAACAGTGGCACCCTTCGCCATGACGCAAGTCGACACGCGGATGCGCCGCCTCCGGGCTGTCGCTAGCTTCGGCGCATGCCGACACCCCAGGACTTTTTCGACATCGACATCCGCGTGGGAACGGTGGTTGCCGCCGAGCCTTTCAGCCGCGCCGTGAAGCCGTCCATCCGCCTCGAGATCGACTTCGGCCCCGAACTGGGCATCAAGCGCTCGAGCGCCCAGCTGACGGTGCACTACACCCCCGAGTCCCTCGTCGGGCGGCAGGTGGTGGCGGTGACGAACATCGGGACGCGCAACATCGCGGGGTTCACGAGCGAGGTGCTGGTGCTGGGGGCCATGCCTCTGGCGCACGAAGTGGTCCTGCTCCGTGTCGACCATCCGGTCGCTAATGGGGTGAGGATTGGGTGACGGCAGGCGGTGGACGGTAGACGGTCGAGAGCGCGGGGGTGAGATTTCGCCACGGTAGTTCGTAGACATCCGAGACCTACGGTCCACCGTCCACCGTCTACATTCCACCGTCTACCGTCACTCGCCCCGTCCCATGTCCAACATCCGCGCCGACAACCTCGTCTCCATCTCCTGGGCCGGCGAGCACCGCTTCGATGCCGGGCGTCCGGGCGGGCCGCAGATCCGTATTGACGCCTCGGCGCAAACCGGCCCCGGCCCCGTCGATTCCCTCCTCATCGGCCTCGGCACCTGCACCGCTGTGGACGTGGTGGACATTCTCGCCAAGCGACGCACGCCGGTGACCGCCTTCAACATCGAGGTGCAGGGCGAACGCCGCGAGACCAGCCCGCGCCGCGTCCTGAAGGCGCACCTGATCTTCCGCATCGACGGCCCCGGGATCGAGCGCGAGCACGCCGAGCGCGCCGTGGAGCTGTCGGTGACCAAGTACTGCAGCGTGCGCGACTCGCTCGACCCGGCCATTCCGGTCACCTGGACGGTGGTGCTGAACGGCGCCTGAACCAATTCTGCCCGCAGGCCCGTAGTAAACGGCGTGCGACATCTGCCTGTCCAATGAAGGATGCCGCCCGCGCGGTGCATCAGCATCGCGCGGGTGCGCTACGTAGAAGAAGGTTCCCTCCATCGACCGGAGTCCCACCGTCATGCGTGTTTCTCCCCTGATCCTCGCCCTCGCGCTCACCGTGCCGTTCGCGGGCCAGGCATCGGCGCAGGTCTGGCTCAATGCCGACACGTCCAAGAAGGTCAACCAGTCCAGCTTCCGCGCCCTCGAAGACTGGCCGGCCCCCAGCGACCTGCGGCGCGCGTCCGGCGCCCCCGGCGCCAGGTACTGGCAGCAGCAGGTGGACTACGTCATCAAGGTGTCGCTCGACACCACTACGCACCGGCTGAACGGCAGCGAGATCGTGACGTACCACAACAACTCGCCCGACAAGCTCACCTACCTCTGGTTCCAGCTCGACCAGAACATCGAGAAGTCCGACTCGCGCGCCAATGCGATGTCGGCCGCGATTCCCAAGGGAATGGATCCGCGGTTCCGCCGCTTCCTGATGAGCGACACGGAGTTCGGCTACACGCTCTCTCGCGTCCAGCTCATCGACGCGCAGGGCAAGCGGACCGACGCGCGCTACTCGATGAACGGCACGCAGATGCGCGTGAACCTCGCTGCGCCGCTCGGCACCGGCCAGACGGTGAAGGTGGCCATTGACTGGTCGCACGAGGTGCCCAACGGCGGGCGCAACGGGCGCGGACAGAAGGAAAAGCTCAAGGATGGCTGGGAGTACCTGAACGCGCAGTGGTTCCCGCGCGCTGCCGTCTATGACGACGTGAACGGGTGGCAGAACAACCAGTTCCTCGGCATGGGCGAGTTCTACCTCAACTTCGGCAACTACGACGTCAGCATTACGGTGCCGCGCGACCACATCGTGCGCTCCACCGGCACGCTGCAGAACCCCAACGAGGTGCTCACCGCCACGCAGCGCGCGCGCCTCAAGGTGGCGTTCGCCGCCGACACGCCGGTGTACATCGTCAAGCCCGAGGAGATCGCCACGCCGGCCACGCGCCCCGCGGGCAATGGCAACCTCACCTGGCACTTCACCGCACAGAACGTCCGCGACTTCGCGTGGGCGTCCTCGCGCGGCTTCGCGTGGGACGCCATGGGCTTCCGCTACGCCACGGGCGGCAAGACCATCGAGCTGCACTCGGTGTATCCGCGCGAGGGCATGCCTATCTGGAACAAGATCAGCACCAAGGCCATCGCGCAGACGATGGTGACCTACGGCCGCATGGCGTTCGAGTACCCCTACCCGCAGGCGTCCAACGTGCACGGCGCGGTGGGCGGCATGGAGTACCCGATGATCGCGTTCTGTGGCGCGCGCCCGCGTCCGGACGGCACCTACGACAAGTCGCTGGAGTACTCGCTCGCCTCGGTGACTATCCACGAGGTCGGCCACAACTGGTTCCCGATGATCGTCGCCTCCGACGAGCGGATGTGGACCTGGATGGACGAGGGACTCAACTCGTTCCTCGAGCACTATGGCTCCATTGATTTCGACAAGGACTGGCCGGCCATGCGCCTGCCGGGCAACGCCAAGAGCACGGCGAACTTCATGCGGGCCACCAACGCCGTGCCGATCATGGCGCACTCCGACGTCAACCTGCGCAACACGTTCGGACCGAACGGCTACACGAAGCCCGCGGCCGGACTCGTCATCCTGCGCGAGCGGATCTCCACCCCGACGGCGTTCGACGAGGCGTTCCGCGGCTACAGCCAGCGCTGGATGTTCAAGCACCCGCAGCCGGCCGACTTCTTCCGCTCCATGGAAGACGGCCTCGGCGAGCAGCTCAACTGGTTCTGGCGCGGCTGGTTCTACACCGGCTACGCCAACGACCAGGCGCTGACTGGCGTGGAGCGCCAGAACGCCAAGGAAGTGGTCGGTGACGAGTCCAGGGGCACGGGCTACTTCCGCATCGCCATCGAGCAGAAGGGCGGCATCGTGATGCCGGTGGAGATGGAGATCACCTACACCGACGGCACGAAGGAGCGCGTGAAGCTCCCCGCCGACATCTGGCGCGCCAACGAGAAGGTCTTCAACTACGGCAAGTTCTCGAGCAAGGACATCGCGCAGGTCGTCGTGGATCCCGACGAGGCCTACGCCGACGTGAACCGTTCGAACAACACCTGGAAGAAGCCGGCCACTGCGCCGCTGCCGTAACGCGCGGAATGCAGAAAACGAAGAAGCCCGCCGGCGCGCTGCCGGCGGGCTTCTTCGTTGGCGGGTCAGCGCCGGATCTCGCGCAGCACGTGCTTGATCTCGGGAATCAGCAGCCGGGTCATGGCCAGCTCCACGGCGGCCCGCGAGCCCGGCATCACCGCCACGAACTTGCCGCGCGCGGCGCCCGCCACGGCCCGGCTCAGCATCGCCGCCGCGCCGATCTGCTCCAGGAAGCTCAGAGCGCGAAAGAGCTCACCGAATCCCGGGAGTTCGCGGTCGAGCAGGGGGCGCACGACCTCGACCGTCTGGTCGCGGGAGCCGAGCCCGGTGCCGCCCGTGCAAAGCACCACGTCCACGTCCGCACGCACCAGCGCCGCTTCGAGCGCGGCACGCATGGGCGCCACGTCGTTGGTGAGCAACTGCCGGTCGACGACCTCGTGCCCGGCCTCGATGAGCAGGCGCTCGATGAGCGCCCCCGATTCGTCCGTGGCCAGCGTGCGGGAGTCGCTGATGGTAAAGACGGCGCACCGGACGCTCTCGAGCTGCGCCGCGGCGGCGCGATGCGATTCGGTGCTGGGCGACTTGTCGCTCTGCATCATGATTGGAGCCCTCGTTCCCGCAGCAGCCGGTCCACGCGTTCGCGCAGGGCGTCGGACGCGCAATCGGCGTCCTTCACGCGCTCCACGGCGCCGAGAAAGGCACGCATGGCGTCATGCCGGGCGCGGCAGCCGCGGCAGGTGTCGAGGTGCGCCGTCATGGCGACGGTGGCACGCCCCTCGAGTTCCCCATCCAGGTACTCCCACATCGCCTGCAGCGCGTCGCGGCAACTGAGCGTGGCCGCGGTCGGTCGCATGGTGAATCGCGCGCGCTGATGTTCCGGAAAGTTCGTCATGCCCCCCGCCTCCAAGCGCTAAAGGCGGGGCACGGCCATTCGGTTCCCGGCCACCGGGCGGGCATCCTACTTGAGCCCGTCCAGCGCGCGCCGCGCCTGGTTGTTGCGCGGGTCGAGGCGGAGCGCCTGCTCGTACGCGGCGCGTGCGGCTGCCGTGTTCCCGCGCCGCTCGGCGATGTTGCCGAGCCGCACGTGCACCACGCTCAGGCTGGGCAGGTTCAGGGCCGGTGGCGGCGGCGCGCTCAGGTACCGTCGCAGCGCCTCCTCCCCGCGATCCAGCTGCTGCCCCGTCGCCGCCGCGAGGCGTCCGACCTGGTAGAGCGACTGCGGATCGGACGGATGACGTTTCTGGTAGGCGTCAATCACCGCGAACGCCTCGGTGGGCCGGCTGCGATCCACCAGCCACGACGCGTACGCGCTGGCGACCCCAATGGAATCGGGATGCTCCGACACCGCGCTCTTGTAGTGGCGCTCCGCCGTGGTGAAGTCCTTGGCGCGGGTGGCCGTGCTCGCACTCAGCATCAGGCCGCGGTAGCGATTGCGCTTCAGGATCTCGGCGGCCTCCTCCCGGGCGTGATTTGCGCCGCCGCCCATCACGGCCGGGGCCATCGCGTAGAAGCGCCAGCGCAGCTCACGCGCGTCCAGGTTGTCCGGGTCGAGCTCGATGGCGCGGTCGACGGTGTGCTTGAGCCGGCGTGCCAGGAACGGCTGCCGGAGCGGGTTGGCCGTCGCCGCCTGCACGCCGATGGCCCGCCCCAGCCAGAGGTGCGCTTCGCTGCTGCGCGGCGCGAGCTTGGTTGCCTTCTCGAACCAGTCCTTTGCGTCCCCCGGCTTGTTCTCGGAGAGCAGCGTCCGGCCGTACCAGATGACGGCCTCCACGTTGCGCGGCTGCGCCTTGGTGACACCGGCAAAGAACGCGTGCGCCTCCGCCCAGCGACGCGCGTTGTAATGCGCAATCCCCGGCGCGAGTTCAGAAGACTGCGCCGCGAGCGGCGCGGCAATGCTCAGGAAGATCAGGGAGTAAAGGAATCGCATGACAAGGGGGCTGCAGTACACGGTCGCACGCTGTCTCACTCTATGAGCTACTACCCCTAGAAGCGCTTTTCGTCCTCTTCCAGTTCCCCTCGCAGCTTCACGAAGCTCTCGTAGCGCGCCGACGAGATCGTCCCGGCCGCGACCCCGGCCCGAAGGGCGCAACCGGGCTCGGAGAGGTGGCGGCAGTCCTGGAAGCGGCACTCACCGAGCACCGGACGGAACTCCGGGAAGCACCGGTCGAGGTCGGTGGAGGCCAGCCCCCACATCCCCACTTCGCGCAGCCCCGGCGTGTCCACTACATATCCGCCGCCGGGCAGCGGCACGAGCACGGCGCCGACGGTGGTATGACGCCCCTTGTTCACCGACTCGGAGATCTCGCCGACCCGCAGGTTCAGCCCCGGATAGAGCGCGTTGATCAGCGATGACTTGCCGACGCCGCTGGGCCCGCTGAGCGCCGTGGTGCGATTGATCAGCACGGCGCGCAGGTCGTCGAGGCCGCGCGGCTGCTTGACGCTGGTGCGGTGCACCGGGTAACCGGCGCGCTCGTAGTCGGCGGCGAGCGCGTCGATGCGCGCCGGGTCGTCCACGAGATCCGCCTTGTTCAGCACGAGCCGGGCGGGAATCTCGTTCCCTTCGGCGATCACGAGGAACCGGTCGATCATGCGCACGTGCGGCTCGGGCTTGGCGATCGCGAAGACGATGATCACCTGGTCGACGTTCGCAACGACGATGCGTTCGCCGCGCGCACCGCCGGGCGCCCGCCGCGCCAGCCGCGTGCGCCGCGGATGAATGAAGGTGATGCTCAGCGCGCCCGTGGACGCATCCTCGACGATGTCCACGTCATCGCCGACGGCGAGCTTGTCGTAGCGCGTCTCCTGCTTGAGGCGGCCGCGCAGCGTCACGTCGTGCTCGCTGCCGTCCTGCGCGCGCACGCGCCAGACACCGCCCGTGCCGCTCAGCACCACGCCGCGCCACAGCGCCGGGGCGGTCACGCGCCGTCCTCCTCGCGCATCACGTCGAACCACCGGCGCCCGCGGTCGCCGTCGCGCGCCGCCACCAGCGCATCGAGCAGGCGCTGGCATTCGCTGAGCGGCGTTGCGCCCGCCAGGGCGATCGCCTCCGCGGCGGTCGGCGCATACGCGAGGAAGTCCGACTCGAGGTGTCCGTCGATGCCCTGCTCGCCCATGCGCCGCCACTGGAGAAAGACCAGGTACGCGCCGACGGGACGCGCCGGATCGCCGGTGTCGTCGGTGAGCAGTTCGAGCGAGTACGACAGGCCGTCCTTCCCTTCCAGCGCCGCGGCGCGGCTGTGCACGGCGGCGTAGCCGCCGACGGTGGTCTCGTCGCCGCGCGTGTAGTCGGGGGGCAGGAACCGGCCGTGACTCACCTGGACTTGAAGGTCTCTTTGAGAACGTTGCCCGTGATGAACCACAGGTTGGCCGGACGCTCGGCCATGCGCCGCATCAGGTACGGGTACCACTGCGTGCCGAACGGCACGTACAACCGCAGGCGCCACCCGTCCCGCACGAGCTGCTCCTGCAGGTCGCGGCGCACACCGTACAGCATCTGGTACTCGAACCGGTCGGGGTTGATCCCTGTGGCCTTGGCCCAGGCGTTGAGCTCCTTGATGATGGCCGGGTCGTGCGTGGCGATGCCGGGATAGTTGCCGTGCTCGATCAGCGCCTTGGCGCACTCGACGTAGTTGCGGTCCACGTCCTGCTTGTCGGGGAACGCCACCGCAGCCGGCTCCAGGTACGCGCCCTTGCAGATGCGCACGCGGCACTTCAGCCCATTCGCCCAGGCCACGTCCTTGGCGGTGCGCCGCAGCATGCTCTGCAACACGATGCCGACATTCTGCGGATAGTCCGGATACAGCCGCTGCGCGAAGAAGTCGAGCGTGCGCTGGGTGTAGTCGCTCCCCTCCATGTCGAGGCGCACGAAGGTGCCGTACTGCCTGGCGCGGTCGAGGATGGCCCGCGTGATCTCCTCGCAGATCGCATCCGAGATGTCCTGGCCGAGTGACGTGAGCTTCACCGACACGTTGGCGTTGAGCCCGCGGCGGTGGATCTCGTCGAGCAGCTCCAGGTAGCGCCGTCCCGTCTCCCGGGCCTCCGCCTCGCTCGTCACGCTCTCGCCGAGCTGGTCCAGCGAGGCGGTGACGCCCTGCGTGTTCAGGACGGCCACGGCGTCACACGCCGCGCCGATCGTTTCGCCCGCGATGAAGCGCGCGGCGACCTTCTTGGCAAATCCGTTGTTGCGGACGAAGCGGAAGATGGACTTCTGGCGCGACAGCCAGATGAGGCTCGATCGAAGCATGAGGTGGTCTTTTATGGAAGCAGGCGTGCCGGCACGGCCGGCGCCTTTGTGAGTCGGCAGATCGGCACAAAGCTCGAGGGAGCGGCTGATCTGGTGATGCTGGCATCGTACAGATTCCACGTACCGAAGCCGTCATCACTGGTGGGGTCGAGCAGGAGCTGGGCGAGCACGCCGAGCGGTTGGCGCGCCGTGACGATGAGCGAACCGACGGACACGTTCTCGAAACTTGGCGCGGTGCCCAACAACGGAATCCAACGCCCTTCAAATCGCGTTTCGCGGTGCCCCTGAAACGCCCGCGCCGACGCGACAATCGAGTCGGCGCTGAAGCAGTCCAGACCATCGATCCTGGCCAGCGCCGTCGTGCGCGTCACCCGCACGCCGTGCAGCCGCAGCATCGCCGCCACCGTGTCGGCGGCGGGAGGCGGTACCAGCCATCCCCACGGCATCGGCGCCGTGCGCGTCACGTCAAAGCGGTCGCGCACCGGCAGGGTGCTCGTGACGAACTTCCCCGTGCGCCGGTAGCCGCGGCGCACGCCGGTCTCGGTGGGCGGGGCATCGGTCTTCTCGAGCAGTTCCTCGACCACGGGCAGCATCAACGGCGTCTTGGTGAGCGTCGCGCGCACCGGGACCTCGCCCACCTTCCCGGCGTCGAGCGCGGCGTCGGCGCCCCGCGTCAGCGCCAGCACGCGACGCGACTGCTCCGCGGTGAGCGAGAGCAGCTCGGAGACAAAGGCGTAGGTGGACTTCACGCGCCGTTCGAACGGATCGTGCGAGTACGCCTCGCTGAGGACGGCCAGCCGGCCGCGCAGGGCGTAGTAGTTCACGCCGTAGCGCGCCCGATGGTCGTACGTGGACCAGGCCTTCGCCTCGCCCGGGGCGGCCGGCCCTTCGTCACCCGTGAAGTTGCCGTAGTCGAAGACCTCGTACTGGTGCTTCACCCGCATCCGCCTGCGGATCACGGGCAGCATCGAGTCGCGCACAAACGCACCGCCGAACGTGGCGCCGCGGAGCCCCGCCGCCGGGTGCAGCGACGGCGCATAGGTCAGGGCGTAGCCGTGGTAGCTGCCGTTGGTCGTGTGCAGGTCCACGAACAGGTCGGGATCCCACGCATTGAACATCGCCAGCGACGCGCGCGTTTCCGGCGCCTCGGCCTTCACGTAGTCGCGGTTGAGATCGAGCATCTTCCCGTTCGCGCGCTGGCCCACCAGCTCCGGCCCGTTCTGCGAGCCGCGCTGCCGCGCCGTCGGCCCGAAGACCTCGTTGCCGTCGGCGTTGTAAATGGGGACGGCGATCAGCACGATCGAGTCGAGCACGTTCTTCTTCGGCGAGAGCACCAGGTCGCGAAGCAGCGCCTGCAGCGCCTCTTTGCCCTCCACCTCACCGGCGTGGATGTTGCCCTGCACGTAGACGATGGGGCGCCCGAGTCGCTTGGCCTCCGCCGGCGAGTGCACGAGCGGCCGCGAGGCGATGACGAACGGCAGGTCGCGCCCCTGCGTCGTCGTGCCGATGCTGCCGACGACGACGGACGCGCCCCTCGCCTGGAGGGAGTCGATGAAGCTCAGGACGTCGGCGTGGGTGGAGGTTTCGGTGTACTTGCTGCGTTCGGCGCGGGTGGACTGAGATTGGAGATGGGAGATGGGAGGTGGGAGAAGCGCGGCGACCAACAGCGCACGCCGCATCACCATCCTTGCTCTCTCCCATCTCCCATCTCCCATCTCCCATCCGCGGCTCATACCGGCTTCCCCTTCGTCGGATAGAATGTCGTCCCTCGCGCCGCCATGTCGCGGAGCAACCTCGCCGGCTCAAACCGCCCCGGGAATCGCGCGTTCAGCGCCTCGAGGCGCTTCACCAGCTCGGCCGCGCCGATCGTGTCCACCACGCGCAGCGGACCGCCGCGGAACGGCGGGAAGCCGATGCCGAAGACCGCGCCGATGTCGCCGTCCCGCGGCGCGCGCAGGATGCCGTCCTCGACGCACCGCACCGCCTCGTTCACCATCGCCAGCGACAGCCGTTCCTGGATGTCGGCCGCGCTCACGTCAATGCGCGACGAGCCGGCGGGCGTCACGTCGTAGACCGACGCGTCCACCCCGCCCTTCTTGCCCGTCTCGTCGTAGAGGTAGAACCCCTTCTTACCCTTGCGGCCGAGCCGCCCCGCGGCGAGCACCTTGCCCAGGGTCGCCGACGGCTGCAGCCGGCCGCCGAACGCCGCCGCCATGATCGCGCCGCTCTTGCCGGCGACGTCGAGGCCCACCTCGTCGAGCAGCGTCACCGGCCCCACCGGGAAGCCGTAGTCGAGCATCGCCGTGTCGATCACCTCGATGCGCGCCCCCTCGTCGAGCAGCTTGCCCGCCTCGTTGATGTACGGCGCGAGGATGCGGTTCACGTAGAAGCCCGGCGCGTCGTTCACCACGATCACCGTCTTGCCCAGCTTCCGCCCGAACGCCACGGTCGTCGCCACGACGTCGGGCGCCGTCTGCGGCGTCACGATCACCTCGAGCAGCGGCATCTTGTGCACGGGGGAGAAGAAGTGCATCCCCACCACGCGCGACGCGTCGCGCGACGCCGCCGCGATCTTGTGAATCGGGATCGTACTCGTGTTCGTCGCGAAGATCGCCCCCGGCGGCAGCACCGCCTCGGCTTCCTTCAGCACCGCATGCTTGACCGCGAGGTCCTCGAACACCGCTTCAATTAGTAGCGGAACGTTACTAAATCCCGTGTAGTCCACGGTGCCGCTCACCAGCGACAGCTGGTCGGCAAACTGCTGGCGCGTCACCTGCTTCTTCTTGAGCCGCTCGTTGAGCACGTCGCGCACCGCGGCGAGTCCCTTGGCCACCGCCGCATGCTGCGTGTCCTTGAATCGCACCGCCACGCCCTGCATCGCGCTGACCGCCGCGATGCCGGCGCCCATGAAGCCCGTGCCGAGCACGCCGATCTTCTCGACCTTCTTCGGCGGCGGCGCGTCGCCGCTGACGCCAGTGTCCTTCTTGAGCGACGTCGTCGCGTAGAACAGGAAGACCAGCTGCCGGCTCACCGGCGTGAACGCCATCTCGCCGAACAGACGCGCCTCGGTGGCGAAGCCGTCCGCCACTGACCCGTGATACCCCGCCGCCACCGCCTCGAGCGCCGCGAGCAGCGCCGGATAGTGGCCGCGCGACTTCTTCAGCGTCATCGCGCGCGCCTGCCGGAAGACCACCGCGCGCCCCAGTGGATTGCCGTCGAGCAGCGATGACTTGCGGGGGCGCACGCGTGGGAGCTTGCCCGTGCCGAGTTCCCGCGCCCGCCGGATCGCCGTTTCGCGCAGGATGTTCGGGTGCACCATCTCATCGGCCAGCCCGGACTGCAGCGCCTTCTTGGCGCGCACGTTCTTGCCGGTGAGGATCATGTCGAGCGCCGCCTGCAGCCCGACCGTGCGCGGCAGGCGCTGCGTCCCGCCCGCGCCGGGGATCAGGCCCAGTTGCACCTCGGGGAGCGCGAGCACCGTCCGGGGCGAGTCGGCGACGATGCGATAGGCGCAGGCCAGCGACGTCTCGAGGCCGCCGCCAAGGCAGGCACCGTTGATCGCCGCCACCCACGGCACGCGCCCGTGCTCCAGCCGGTCCATCAGCTTGTGCCCCTCGGCGCTCTCGCGCGTCGCGTCGGCGGCCGACGTGAACTCGAGGAATCCGTCGATGTCGGCGCCCGCAATAAACGTGTCGGGCTTGCCGCTGATCAGCACCGCGCCCACCACCGACGTGTCGCGCTCCAGCTGGTCGAAGACCGCCACGAAGTCGGCGATCACCGCCTTCGAGAACTTGTTTACCGGTTCGCCCGGCAGGTCGAACGTCACGACGGCAACGCCGTCATGCATGCTGACGGAGAGTGCGCTCATACGCTGGGATCCCCTGTTCCCTGAACTCTGCGCGGGCTACTCACGTTCGAGCACCATGCTGAACCCCATCCCGCCCGCCGCGCAGACGGTCATGAGGCCGAACTGCCCGCCGCGCCGCTGCAGCTCGTGCGCGAGCGTCGTGGTGATGCGCGCGCCGGTGGCGCCAAACGGGTGGCCGATGGCGATGGACCCGCCGAGCACGTTCAGCTTCGTGCGGTCCACCGCGCCCAGCGGCGCCGACAGGCCGGCGCGCTCCGCCCAGTGCTTCGACTCGAAGCCGCGCAGGTTGCTCAGCACCTGGGCCGCGAACGCCTCGTGCATGTCCACGAGATCCATGTCCTTGAGCGTCAGTCCGGCGCGCTTCAACGCGATCGGCGCCGCGAGTACCGGAGCCTGCAGCAGCTGTTCGCCCGGATCGAGCGCCGCGTACGCGTACGACTTGATGTAGGCCAGCGGCGTGTAGCCGAGCGCCTTGGCCCGCTCCTCGCTCATCAACAGCACCGCGCCGCTGCCGTCGGTGAGCGGCGAGGCATTGCCCGCCGTCACGGAGCCGTAGCGCTTGTCAAAGACAGGACGCAGCGCCGCCAGCTGTTCGAGCGACGTGTCGCTGCGAATGCCGTTGTCTTCCGTCATCACCTGGTCGTAGCGCGGCGGCAGGTAGACCGGCGCCAGCTCGGCGGTGAGCCGGCCGTCCGCCGTTCCCTTGGCCGCATTCAGGTGCGACGCCAGCGCCAGCGCATCCTGCTCCTCGCGCGGCACGCCGTTGATCTTCGCCATCTTCTCGGCCGACTGTCCCATCGTCTCGCCGGTGGACGGCTCGGCGATGGCCGGCGTGATGGGAATGAGATCCTTCGGCCGGATCCTGGCCAACGCCTGGAGGCGACCGCCCAGGGTCTTGGCCTTGCTCGCCGCCACCAGCGCGTCGCTGAAACCGCGCGAGTGCAGGATCGGCACGTTGCTCAGCGACTCGGCGCCGCCCGCAATCGCCAC
>JACREJ010000076.1 GCA_016218305.1 Gemmatimonadota bacterium
GCGCGCGTTGACTCTGGCCCCACAACCGATTTGCTTGTTCCTACCCGTTATTTTATCCTCCGTCAAATCATGGTCTTCATGCCCCCCTGCATGTCGCGCGCGCCGTGGCCGCCACTGCGACGCGTCGCCATCGCCGCCATCGTGACGAGTGCCGCCTGCGTGCCGCCCGCCGTGCACCGCGGATCGGACGGTGTCGGCGCATTGGTAACCCATCGCACTGGCGTTCAGCTTGCTTGGGTTGCTATCGACTCTGGCGTCCAGCCCGCGATGCCGATCCCCACCGGACCGCTCGATCGCGAGATCGCAACCCGTCTGGCGATGGTGCGCAATCCCCGCGTGCGGGCGACCCTCGCCGAAGTCGGCATCGCGCAAGCCGAGCTGTGGCAGGCGGCGACGTTCCCCAACCCCGTGCTCGACTTGCTGTACGGCTTTCCACGCGTGGGCACCGCCGTTTCGAATGTCGGTGTCGGCTTTTCATTCGTCCGCGCACTCCAACTGCCGCTGCGCCGGCGTGTGGCCGCCGCGGAATTGGCGAGCACCGAAGAACGCGTGGCCGATGCGGTGCTCGGTGCGATGACCGATGTCCAGCGCGCATATCTTGACGTCCAGCATGCCCAGCAGGTGCTGGAACTCCGCACGACATTCGCGGCTGCAACTGCGGCGTCCGCCGGTGCAGCGAAGGCGTTGCGCGAGGCGGGCAATGTGCCCGCGCTCGTGCTCGTGGGAGAGCAGGCGATGGCCGAACAGAGCGTCGCCGACGTCGCCGAGGCCGAAGGCTCGCTCGCAACGGCCCGCGCGGAACTGGGGCGCCTCATGGGAGCCGGAGTTGGTGACACCGCCTGGACGATTCCCGAACGGCTACGGGATCCCGGCACGATCAACTGGCCGGTGGGCGCACTCGACTCGCTCGCGCTTGCCAAGCGCCTCGACGTGGCTGCGGCGCGCGATGGCGCCCGTGCCGCTGCCACCGCCTTGGGACTCGACCAGCGCTTTCGTCTGCTGGCGGACGGCACGATCGGTGTCTTCCTGGAGCGCGAGCCCGACGGGCGGTTCGCCGGCCCCACTGGGGGTATCCCACTCCCGCTGTTCGACCGTGGCGGCGCAGCGATCGCCCGGGCCCGTGCCCAACTCAGTCAGCGCGTCGCGCAGCACGACGCGCTCGTCGTGGACGTGCACGCGCAGGTGCGTACGCAACTCGCCCAGGTGCGGAGCGCCGGTCGGCGAGCACAACATCTGCGCACCGTGGTGTTGCCGCTTCGCCGGCGCGTGCTCGACGAACTGCAGCGCCACGTGAACGCCATGGACGCCTCGGTGTTTGCACTGCTGCAAGCGAAACAAGCCGAACTTGACGCGGGCCGCCTGTATCTCGATGCCCTGCACAACTACTGGCTCGCGTATACGGCGCTTGAGCGGGCGGTGGGTGGCACGCTGCCGACCCGCGAGACACGCTGATGGACGAGGAACAGACGATGACCAGTATTGATCGCAAGCCGGAAGGCACCACACTCTCCCGGCGAGACATGATGCGCCAGGGTGCCGCGGCCATCGCCGGCGGGGCGTTGGTCATGGGGGTGCGGCCGGTGCTAGCGCAGGCAATGCCTGCTGAATTGGAGACGCCAGCCCCGCCACCGACGCTGCGCGACGCGCGGAAGACGCCGCCGGGCCGTCCAGGTGTCGACTACACCCCCGTGATCACGCCCAACGGGACAACGCTCCCCTTTCGGCTGGTGAACGGCGTGAAGGTCTTCCACCTCACGGCCGAAGCATTCACCCACGAGTTCGCGCCGGGACTGCGTGTCACGTGCTGGGGGTACAACGGGCGGACACCGGGGCCGACCATCGAAGCGGTCGAAGGTGATCGCGTGCGCATCTACGTCACCAACAGGCTCCCCGAGCCAACGAGTGTCCACTGGCACGGCATGCTCCTGCCGGCGGGGATGGATGGTGTGGCTGGGTTGAGTCAGGCGCCGATTCCGGTGAATGCGACGTTCAAGTACGAGTTCACGCTGCGCCAGCACGGCACGCTGATGTACCATGCGCATTACGACGAAATGGTGCAGCAGGGGCTCGGCTTGATGGGGATGTTCGTTATTCACCCGCGCCATCCGGGTGCCCGCCCGGACCGGGATTTCGTGTTGCTTTCGAGCGAGTGGAAGGTGCCCATCGGTGCGTCGCGGCCCGACCCCAACGAGATGACCGAGTTCAACATCCTCACCTTCAACGGCAAGGCCTTTCCCGCAACCGAGCCGCTGCAGATGCAGCTCGGGGAGCGGGTACGGATCCGCTTTGGCAACCTGAGCGCGATGAGTCACCACCCCATCCACGTACACGGCCTGCGCTGGCGCGTGGTGGCCACCGACGGCGGCGACATCGCCGTGGCCGGTCAGTGGCCGGAGACCACGGTGCTGGTTCCCGTTGGAACGACGCGCACCGTTGAGTTCGTCGCCGATAATCCTGGTGACTGGGCCATGCACTGCCACATGACGCATCACATCATGAACCAGATGGGGCACGGCGGCACCAACATGGTGGGCGCCGATCCGGGGGCGATCGATGCGCTGACATCGAAGCTGCTCCCGGACTACATGACCATGGGTGAGAAAGGCATGGGCGGGATGGCCGAAATGGGGATGCCGGTCCCCGACGGATCCATTGCGATGCTCGGCGGCGCGGGTCCGCACGGCTCCATCGACATGGGGGGAATGTTCACCATCCTGAAGATCCGTGAGCGGTTGCCGCGGGATGGCGATTCTGGCTGGTACCGGAATCCCCCAGGCACCGTGGCGGTCGAAGCAACCGCCGATGAGCTACGCCGCGATGGCATCAGCGGGTAGGGTCGAACGCGCGCAGTGCGCGCATTGGGGACCTCAGTGGGTCCCGGTGGGTTCTGGACGCGCTGTGTGTGGGCATAGTCCTGATGGACCGGCTGCCTGCAGGCCCGGACAAATGAGATGCGTAATGGCCCACGACCCACGGTGTTCGCAGTGAGACAGCGGGTCACCGACCGGCACCAGCGGGTGCAGCACCATGAGGCCCGAGGCCCACGCCATCACCAGCGCGGTTCCCGCGGCGCCAATGGATGCGCCCGACACATGCGTACCAACGGAGGCGTCTTCTCCTGCCAGCCGGCGTATCCGGCGCGCCATCAGGTCGGTGCGCTGAAAGCCGACCGCCGGTTCCGTGGCGTCCACATTCGCCCCAGCGAGCCGGAGAATCGCCGAGGCCAAGGGGAGCGCATGCTGCCGGGCAGCGGCGTCATCGGCGGTGATCTCCGCTTCGTCGGACAGGTCATCTGCCAGACGCCGGATAGTCGGCAGCCAGAAGAGCACGCCGGCCAGGGCACGCAGGGCGAAGAGGCGCAGCGGATCGCGACGGCGCACGTGCTCCGCCTCGTGGGCAAGAACGGCCACCAGTTCATCCTGTGTGAGTCGCTGCCCCAGGTCCCGGGCGACATACACCTTCGGCCGCCACCAGCCGGTCGTGAAGGCCGGATTTGGAAGACCGTCCACCACCCGTACCCGTCCAGCGCTGAGGCCCGCTCTGGACGCGGCCAGATGCACAGCGCCTCCAGCGGGGGGCGTCTCCAGCGGCAGCGCGCGCATGATGTGCGCGTGACGCTGCGCGGCGCGTATACGATCGAAGCCGGCGAACGCGAGGCCGGCGTACAGGAGGGTGTGGAATACCGTATGAACGGGCGCCAGCAGGTGGTGCAGCGCAACCAGGCAGAGAACGCCCAGATGCTGCTGCGACGCCGAGATCCACGGAACCGCGCCGATCAAGTGGTGGCCTACAACCGGACTGATGCTCAACACGAGCAACACTGCCAGCGCGAGCAGGACCCGCCGCCGATGGCGCTGCTCGCGTCGCACCAGCGGCGGCAGGACCGCTGGTCTTTCGGTGACCGCCGGCGTCACGCCCCGTCGCGTTCGCGCAGCTTGCGTCGCACCAGACGGGCGAGATCCTCGAGTTGTTCTGGATCCTGTTCCGCAAGGACATCGACGAGCGAGGCAGCGACCGCATCCGGACC
>JACREJ010000085.1 GCA_016218305.1 Gemmatimonadota bacterium
CGATCCGGCCCTCCGCCGGGCCGTCGACGTGCCATGGCTGGTGGGTGACAACTCGAAGCTTCGCTCCACGACCGGCTGGGCTCCCCGCCGCTCGCGTTCCGACATCATAGACGACCTGTTGAATGCCGCGTCGCACTGACATCCACCGCATCCTGCTCATCGGCTCCGGGCCCATCGTCATCGGGCAGGGCGCCGAGTTCGACTACTCGGGCACCCAGGCCGCGAAGGCGCTGCGGGAGGAAGGGTTCGAGGTCATCCTCGTCAACTCGAATCCGGCGACGATCATGACCGACCCGGAGCTCGCCGACCGCACCTACATCGAGCCGGTGACGCCGGAGTACGTGGAGCTCATCATCGCCCGCGAGCGCCCCGACGCGCTGCTGCCGACGATGGGCGGGCAGACGGCGCTCAACGTCGCCATGGCCCTGCACGAGAACGGCGTGCTCGCCAAGTACGGCGTCGAGCTCATCGGCGCCAACGCCCGCGCCATCGCGGTGGCCGAGGACCGCAAGCTGTTCGGCGAGGCGATGGAGAAGATCGGGCTCAAGTGCCCGCAGGGGCGCATCGCGACGACGATGGACGAGGCGCTCGCGATCGTCGACTTCACCGGCTTTCCCGCCATCATCCGGCCGGCCTTCACCCTCGGCGGATCCGGCGGCGGCGTCGCGTACAACCGCGACGAGTTCATCGCCATCGTCACGCGCGGGCTCGCCGAGTCGCCGATCTCGCAGGTGCTCATCGAGCGGTCGCTCATCGGCTGGAAGGAGTTCGAGCTCGAGGTGATGCGCGACAAGGACGACAACGTCGTCATCATCTGCTCCATCGAGAATCTCGACCCGATGGGCGTGCACACGGGCGATTCGATCACCGTGGCGCCGGCGATGACGCTCACCGACCGCGAGTACCAGGAGATGCGCGACGCGGCGGTGAAGGTGATTCGCGAGATCGGCGTGGACGCCGGCGGCTGCAACATCCAGTTCGCGCTGAACCCGGCGAACGGCGACATGATCGTCATCGAGATGAACCCGCGCGTCTCGCGTTCGTCGGCGCTGGCCTCCAAGGCCACAGGCTTCGCGATCGCGAAGATCGGCACCAAGCTGGCCGTGGGCTATCGCCTCGACGAGCTCGCCAACGACATCACCAAGACGACGCCGGCCAGCTTCGAGCCCGTGCTCGACTACGTCGTCGTGAAGTGCCCGCGCTTTGCCTTCGAGAAGTTCCCGGCGGCCAACGCCGGCCTGACCACGATGATGAAGTCGGTGGGCGAGTCGATGGCGATCGGCCGCACGTTCAAGGAAGCGTTCCAGAAGGGGCTGCGCGCGCTCGAGACGGGGCGGCAGGGCTGGGACGTCGGCGAACGGCTCATCGACGACCGCCTCGCCGACGATTCGATCGAGGCGCTCACGGCGGCGCTGTCGGTGCCGACGCCCGAGCGCATCTACCAGATCAAGCGCGCCCTGATGGCGGGGATGAGCCACGACGCCATCTACGAGATCACCTTCGTGGACCGCTGGTTCCTCGCCCAGATGCAGGAGCTGGTGGACGCGGAGCGCGAGTACGCCGCGCTCCCGTCGGTGAGTCCGGCGGTGACGCATCGCATGAAGAAGATGGGCTTCGCCGACGTGCAGCTCGCCCGCCTGCGTGGGTGCAAGGAGGAGGAGGTCAGGGAGCAGCGGTGGAAGGCCGGAATCCGCCCTGTATACAAGATGGTCGACACCTGCGCCGGCGAGTTTCCGTCGAGCACGCCGTACCTCTACAGCACGTGGGACGAAGAGGACGAGGCCCCGCGCACGGGGCGGAAGTCGGTCATCATTCTCGGCTCGGGCCCCAATCGCATCGGGCAGGGTGTGGAGTTCGACTACTGCTGCGTGCGCGCCGTGATGGCGCTGCGCGAGCAGGGATACGAGACGATCATGATCAACTCGAACCCCGAGACCGTCTCCACCGACTACGACACCAGCGACAAGCTGTTCTTCGAGCCGCTCACGCTCGAGCACGTGCTCGAGATCGTCGCGCGCGAGCAGCCGCTGGGTGTCATCGTGCAGCTGGGCGGCCAGACCCCGCTCAAGCTGACGCGCGGGCTCGAGGCGGCCGGCGTGACGATCCTCGGCACCTCGCCCGACGCGATTGACGAAGCCGAGGACCGCCGCCGCTTCGACGCGATCGCGCGGCGCCTCCACGTGGCGCAGCCGCCCAACGGGACGGCGACGAGCGTCGAGGGGGCGGTGGAGATCGCCTCGCGCATCGGCTATCCCACGCTCGTCCGCCCGAGCTACGTGCTGGGCGGCCGCGCCATGGAAATCGTCTACGACGAAACCTCGCTGCGCGACTACTTCCAGCGGGCGGTCCGCGTCTCCGAAGACCGGCCGGTGCTCATCGACCGCTTCCTCGAAGATGCCTTCGAGGCGGACGTGGACGCGCTGAGCGACGGCGAGACGGTGGTGATTGGCGGTGTCATGGAGCACATCGAGAACGCCGGCATCCACTCCGGCGACTCGGCCTGCGCCCTCCCGCCCATCCAGCTGCGGAAGGAGGACGCCGACCAGATGCGCGTCCACACGGTGGCCTTCGCCAAGGCGCTCGGCGTCGTCGGGCTGATCAACGTCCAGTACGCGGTGAAGGACGGCGTCGTCTACGTGCTCGAGGTCAATCCGCGCGCGTCGCGCACCATTCCGTTCGTCTCCAAGACCATCGGCGTGCCGCTCGCGTCGCTCGCCGCGCGCGTCATGCTTGGCGAGCGGCTCAAGGACATCGGGTTCACCGAGGAGATCATCGCGCCGTACGTGGCCGTGAAGGAGGCGGTCTTCCCCTTCGCCAAGTTCCGCGAGTTCGATCCGATTCTCGGCCCCGAGATGCGCTCCACGGGCGAGGTGATGGGCATCGCCGACGCGTTCGGCACCGCCTTCGCCAAGGCGCAGATCTCCGCCGGCAACGGCCTGCCGCTGCAGGGGCAGGTGATGCTGACGGTCAACGACTACGACAAGCCGGCGGCCACGGTCATCGCGCGCCGGTTCCACGCCATGGGCTTCGGCCTCGTCGCCACGACCGGCACGGCGCGCTACCTGCGGGAGCACGGCGTGCCGTGCGAGCCGGTGAAGAAGGTCGCCGAGGGGCGCCCGAACGGCGTGGACCTCATGGTGAACCGCGAGGTGCAGCTGCTGGTCAACACGCCGCTGGGCAAGCGCTCGGCCAAGGACGACTACTCCCTGCGGCAGGCCGCCATCACGCACCGCGTGCCGTACACGACGACGCTGTCGGCGGCGAGCTCGGCTTGTGACGCCATCGAGTCGCTGCGGACGCGCGAGAAGACGGTGCGCAGCGTGCAGGAGTGGCTGGCGGACATCGCGTGAGCTGGGTGCGCCGCGCGGCGTCGGCGCTGCTGCCGGGCGCCGTGGCGGAGCCCCTGCGCCGCCTGCTGCGGCGCTTCGCCGTGGCCCGGTTCCGCGCCTACGACGCCCGGCACCGATACGGTGGACAGTCGCTGGTGGTCCATATCGCCGACCCGCTGGCCCGCGGATGGTATGACCACGACTGGGACCTCGGCGCTGAGGTCGCGCTGCTGCAGCGCCGGGGCCGCCTGCGGGCGGGCGCGCGGGTGTTCGACGTCGGGGCGCATCAGGGCGTGGTGGCGCTCCTGCTGGCGGGCATCGTCGGGCCCGAGGGGCAGGTGGTGGCGGTCGAGGCGGTGGCGCACAACGCGCGCGTCGCGACACGGAACGCCGCAGCCAACGGGTTTTCCCAGCTGACGGTCGTGCATGCGGCCATCGGCGACGCGGACGGGTGGCTCTGGTTCGAGGACCGCTGGAACGGGGCCGTGAGCCGGCAGGCGGGCGTCGGCGCGCGCGTGGAGGCACTGACCATCGACACGCTCGCGGCCAGGTTCGGGGCGCCCGACGTGCTGTTCATCGACGTCGAGGGCTTCGAGCTGCACGCCCTGCGCGGGGCGGCGGGGACGCTGACGAGGCACCAGCCGGACCTGTATGTCGAGGCGCACGTCGGCGCGGGACTCGAGCGCTATGGCAGCGTGGCCGACCTCCTGGCGCTCATTCCCGCGGGCTACGAGCTGTTCGTGGCCCCCGGGGAAGCGGGAGATTTCGTGGCGCTCGAGGCCGGACGCGCCCTGCTGGCGGAGCGGTTCCGACTTGTGGCATTCGCCCCGCGCACCAGCGAGATTAGGGTCCATGACTGAAGCCTGGGTACACCCCTCCGCGTTCGTCGACGACGGCGCGGCCCTCGGCGCCGGCACCAAGGTGTGGCATTTCTGCCACGTCATGCCGGGCGCCGTCATTGGCGAGCACTGCTCGCTGGGCCAGAATGTCGTCGTGATGAACGGCACGACGATCGGCAACAACGTGAAGATCCAGAACAACGTCTCGATCTACGAGGGCGTGGTGCTGGAGGACGACGTCTTCTGCGGCCCGTCCATGGTCTTCACCAACGTCATCAACCCCCGCAGCGCCGTCTCGCGGAAGCACGAGTACAAGCAGACGCTCGTGAAGCGGGGGGCGTCGATCGGCGCCAACGCCACGGTGGTCTGCGGCGTGACGCTCGGACGATACTGCTTCGTCGGGGCCGGGGCGGTGGTGTCGCGTGATGTGCCCGACTACGCGCTCGTGACGGGCGTGCCGGCGCGGCGGACCGGCTGGATGTGCGAGTGCGGCGTGAAGCTGCGCGAGGACATCATGCAGCTCGAGTGCCCCGCCTGCGGCAGGCAGTACTCGCGCAAGGGCGAGAAGGTCGCACGCATCGCCGGAGGCGAGCTGTGAGCGCACGCGAGTTCAAGGTCGCGCTGGTCGGCTGCGGCCGCATCGCGCGCAACCACTTCGAGACCATCGCCGAGCTCGACGGGCTGGCGCTCAGCGCCGTCTGCGACATCGTGGAGGAGCGGGCGCGCGAGGCCGGCGAGCAGTGGGGCGTGCCGTGGTACACGTCCTACGACGACATGCTCAAGCAGGCGGCGTGTGACGTCGTGGTCATCGCGACGCCCTCGGGCATGCACCCGGCGCACGGCATCAAGGCGGCGCAGGCCGGCAAGCATGTGATCTGCGAGAAGCCGATGGCGATTTCCCTCGCATCGGCCGACGCGCTGGTGCAGGCGTGCGACGATGCCGGCGTGCGGCTCTTCGTGGTCAAGCAGAACCGGCTGAACCCGGCCATCCAGCTCGTGCGGCGCGCCATCGATCGCGGCCGGTTCGGGCGCATCTACATGGCCAACGCCACCGTCCGCTGGGCGCGACCGCAGGAGTACTACGACCAGGCGCCGTGGCGCGGCACGTGGGAGTTCGACGGCGGCGCGTTCATGAATCAGGCGTCGCACTACGTGGACCTCATCCAGTGGCTCGTCGGCCCGGTCGAGACCGTGATGGCGCGCACCGCCACGCTCGCCCGTCGCATCGAGGCCGAGGATTCCGGGGCGGCGATCCTCAAGTTCCGCAACGGCGCCATCGGCGTCATCGAAGTCACGATGCTCACGTATCCGCGGAACCTCGAGGGCTCCATCACGATCGTCGGCGAGACGGGAACGGTGAAGATCGGCGGCACCGCCGTGAACAAGGTGGAGCACTGGCAGTTCGCCTCCTACGATGACGACGACAAGCTCATCGAGGCGGCCGCCACCAACCCGCCCAACGTGTACGGCTTCGGGCATGCCGGCTACTATCGCAACGTCCTGTCGGTGCTGCGCGACGAAGCCGCGCCCGACACCGACGGCCGCTCCGGCCGGAAGTCGCTGGAGCTGATCCTCGGGATTTACGAGTCGGCGAAGACGGGCAGGGAAGTGCCGCTTCCGTTGCGGGCGCAGCGCTGACGGGGAGGGGGAGGAGTACAGGGGTGTAGGACGGGGAGGAGTGGAGAGATGGGTGAGGGAGAGGAGGCGTCCCTCGCATTCTTCGGGGCACGATGGTCGCCACTGGCGGCGCTGTCGGGCCCTTCGTGTCTTCGGGCAGGTGAGGGATACGGCGGCCCCTCCGGGCTCGCGCAGGCCCCCTCGCCCCTCCCTCCGCACTCCACTCCTCACCCCTCCCAGGCCCCTGCACTCCTCCCCCTCCCAAGAGCGTCGGCGACTCCCGTTAGGGAGCCGCCGACGCTAACTTTCTCCGGCTACCCCAACTATAAAGGGGATCCCCGAATCCCCCCTTCCGATACCTGCCCATGTCCGTCCCTCTCCTCGACCTCCGCGCCCAGCACGCCACCATCCGCGACGAGATGGTCGCTTCGATCATGAAGGTGGTGGATGACCAGGCGTTCATTCTCGGCAAGCCGGTCGCCGACCTCGAGGCCGAGGTCGCCAAGTTGTCGAATGCCAAGTACGCGGTCGGCTGCGCCAGCGGCACGGACGCCCTGCTCATCGCGTACCGCGCGGTCGGGGCGGGGGCGGGGAGCGAGATTGTCACCTCGCCCTTCACCTTCTTCGCCACGGCCGGCGCCATCCACAACGTCGGCGCCCGTCCAGTCTTCGTGGATATCGACCCGAAGACGTTCAACATCAATCCAGCGGCGGTGGGCGCGGCCATCAACGCGAAGACCAAGGCCGTCGTGCCGGTGGACCTTTTCGGACAGGTGGCCGCGGTCGAGGAAGTGGCCAGGGTCGCCAAGGGGATCCCGGTCATCGAGGATGCCGCCCAGAGCATCGGTGCGCGGCGCAAGATCGACGGTACGTGGCGCATGGCCGGCGAAGCGGCGACCATCGGCACCTTCTCGTTCTTCCCCTCGAAGAACCTCGGCGGGTACGGCGACGGCGGCGCGGTGGTGACGCAGGACGAGGGGCTCTACAACGAGCTCATGCGCCTCCGCACCCACGGCAGCACGAAGACCTACATCCACGAGATCGTCGGCTACAACTCGCGCCTCGACGCGCTGCAGGCGGCCGCCCTGCTGGCCAAGCTCCCGCACCTGCCGGCCTGGAGCGCGAAGCGCCGCGCCAACGCGGCGTTCTACAACCAGGCCTTCGCCGACGTTGCCGAGATCACCACGCCGTACACCGAGCCGGTGAGCGAGTCGATCTTCAACCAGTACACCATCCGCGTGTCGCGCCGCGACGACCTGAAGGCGCACCTCGCGTCGAAGGGAATCGGCCACTCGGTCTACTACCCGCTCCCGCTGCACCTGCAGCCGTGTTTTGCGTATCTCGGCTACACGGCGGGGCAGTGCCCCGAAGCCGAGCGCGCGTCGGCCGAAGTCGTGTCGCTCCCGATCTATCCGGAACTCACGCAGGGCCAGCTCGACGAAGTCGTGTCGGCCGTGCGCGGCTTCTTTGGCAAGTAAACCGGACACTCCGACCATGACGAGCATTCGCGATCGGCTGCAGCAGCGCATCGACTCCCGCCAGGCGGTCTGCGCCGTGGTGGGCCTCGGCTACGTCGGGCTCCCCCTGGTGATGGAGCTGTGCGAGGCCGGATTCCACGTGATCGGCTACGACGTGCAGCAGCGCGTCGTGGACTTGCTCATGCGCGGCGAGTCGCACATCCAGGATGTGCCGGCGGCGCAGGTGGCGAAGCACGTGAAGGCCGGGCTGTTCACGGCCACGACGGAGGAGGCCCGGCTCTCCGAGGCCGACACGGTGTCCATCGCCGTGCCGACGCCGCTCGCGAAGACGCGCGACCCCGACATGACGTACGTGCTCGCGGCGGCTGACGCGATTGCGCGCCAGTCGCATCCGGGCATGCTCGTCGTGCTTGAGAGCACCACGTATCCGGGGACGACGCGCGACCTGATGATGCCGCGCCTCGAGGCGCGCGGGCTGACGATCGGCGAGGACGCGTTCCTCGCCTTCTCGCCCGAGCGCGTCGATCCCGGCAACCCGGTCTGGAACACGAAGAACACGCCCAAGGTGGTCGGCGGCATCACCGCCGCCTGCACCGACATGGCGTCGCGCCTCTACTCCGCGTGCATCGACCGCACCGTCCCCGTCTCGTCGCCCGAGGCGGCCGAGCTGGTGAAGCTGCTCGAGAACACGTTCCGCTCCGTCAACATCGGCCTCGTCAACGAGATGGCCATTGTCTGCGACCGGCTGGGCGTCGACGTGTGGGAAGTGATCGAGGCCGCGGCCACCAAGCCGTTCGGCTTCATGAAGTTCACGCCCGGCCCCGGCATCGGCGGCCACTGCATCCCGCTCGACCCGCACTACCTCGCGTGGAAGATGCGGACGCTCAACTACAAGACGCGCTTCATCGACCTCGCGTCCGAGATCAACAGCGCCATGCCGGCCTACGTGGTGGAGAAGGTGGCGCGTGCGCTCAACGACGTGAAGAAATCCGTCAACGGCTCGCGCGTGCTGGTGCTCGGTGTCGCCTACAAGAACGACATCGACGACATGCGCGAGAGCCCGGCCCTCGACGTCATCAAGCTGCTCGAGGCGCAGGGGGCGCACGTCGAGTACCACGACCCGCACGTGCCGCGCTATCGGGAGGACGGCCACGAAGTCGTGGGCGTGCCCCTCACCGATGAGGTGCTGGTGGCCGCGGACGTGGTCGTGATCGTCACGAACCACAAGGCCGTCGACTACCAGCGCGTGGTGAACCTCGCGTCGCTCGTGGTGGACACGCGCCACGCCACGGCAACCCTGAAGCCCGGCAAGGCGCGCATCGTCTCGCTGACCCCCGACGCCCCCCGCCAGCACGCCACGGTCTAGTCTGTTGTCTCTCTGTTGTTTCTCTGTTTTCTCTCTGTTGTCTCTCTCATGAACATCACTGTCATCGGTTCAGGATACGTTGGTCTGGTGGCCGGCGCCTGCTTCGCGGAGACCGGGTCGAGCGTCACGTGCGCCGACATCGATCACGGGAAGATCGACGGGCTGAAGCAGAACGTCCTGCCCATCTACGAGCCCGGGCTCGACACCCTCGTCGAGCGCAACCAGGCGGCGGGACGCCTGCAGTTCACCACCGACATTGGCGTGGCCGTCGCCTCGGCCGACGTGGTGTTCATCGCCGTCGGCACCCCGCCCGACGAGGACGGATCGGCTGACCTCAAGCACGTGCTCGCCGTTGCCGACACGATCGGCAGGCACATGACGCGGGAGACGGTGGTCGTCACCAAGTCCACGGTGCCGGTCGGTACGGCCGACAAGGTGCGCGCCGCGGTCTCCGTGCACGCCAGGTTCCCGTTCCACGTCTGCTCCAACCCCGAGTTCCTCAAGGAAGGCGCCGCCATCGACGACTTCCTCAAGCCCGACCGCGTCGTGCTTGGAGTCGAGAGCGATTTCGCGCGCTCGGTGATGGCCGAGTTGTACGCGCCGTTCGTCCGCACCGGCAAGCCGATCATCTTCATGGACATTCCGTCGGCCGAGATGACCAAGTACGCCGCGAATGCAATGCTGGCGACGCGCATCTCGTTCATGAACGAGATGGCCGGGCTGTGCGAGAAGGTGGGCGCCAACGTGGACCTCGTGCGCAAGGGCATTGGCAGCGACAGCCGCATCGGGCCGGCGTTCCTCTTCCCCGGTCCGGGATACGGCGGTTCCTGCTTCCCCAAGGACGTGCAGGCGCTGCTGCGCACCGCGCACGGCGTCGGCGCACCGCTCTCCGTGCTGGAGGCGGTGGAGGAGGCGAACGCGCGGCAGAAGACCGTCGTCGGGGCCAAGCTCGAGAGTGCGCTCGGCTCGCTCAAGGGCAAGCGCATTGCCGTCTGGGGGCTGGCCTTCAAGGCCAACACTGACGACATGCGGGAATCGCCGGCGCTCGTGCTGGTCGAGCAGGTGCTCGCCGCCGGCGGCACGGTCTGCGCGCACGATCCCGCCGCGATGCACGAGGCGAAGCGCCGCCTCGGCGACCGTATTCGGTACGCGGAGACCAACTACGCGGCGCTCGAGGGGGCGGACGCGCTGGTCGTGGTCACCGACTGGAACGAGTATCGGTTCCCCGACTTCGCGCGCATCAAGGCCGCGCTCAAGGCGCCGGTGCTCATTGACGGGCGCAACCTGTACGACCCGGCGAAGATGGAGCGGTTCGGCTTCACCTACCGTTCGATTGGACGGGAGCGCGCATGAGGGTGCTCATCACCGGCGCTGCGGGCTTTCTGGGCTCGCACCTGTGCGACCGCTTCCTGCGCGACGGTCACGAGGTCGTGGGGCTCGACAACTTCATCACCGGGCACCCGGACAACATCGCGCACCTGACCGGGAACGATCGCTTCTCTTTCGTGCGCCACAACATCTCCGAGTTCACGTACGTGGCCGGCCCGCTCGACGGCGTGCTCCACTTCGCGTCGCCGGCGAGTCCCATCGACTACCTCGAGCTCCCCATCCAGACGCTGAAGGTGGGGTCGCTCGGCACGCACAACGCGCTGGGCATCGCCAAGGCGAAGGGGGCGCGGTTCTTCCTTGCTTCCACGAGCGAAGTGTACGGTGATCCGCTGGTGCACCCGCAGGTCGAGTCGTACTGGGGCAATGTGAACCCCATCGGCCCGCGCGGCGTGTACGACGAGGCCAAGCGCTTCGCCGAGGCGATCACGATGGCGTACCACCGCACGCACGGCGTGGACACGCGCATCGTCCGGATCTTCAACACCTACGGCCCGCGCATGCGCCCGCGCGACGGGCGCGTGGTGTCGAACTTCATCGTGCAGGCGCTCAACGGCGAGCCCATCACCATCTACGGCGACGGGTCGCAGACGCGCTCCTTCTGCTACGTGGACGATGAGGTGGAGGGGCTGTACCAGCTCTTCCTCCGCGGCGATGCCAACCCGTGCAACATCGGCAATCCCGACGAGTACACCGTGAAACAGCTCGCCGAGATCGTCGTGGAGCTTACCGGGTCGAAGGCGCCCATCACCTTCGAGCCGCTGCCCGAGGACGATCCCAAGGTGCGCAAGCCCGACATCTCCCGCGCCAAGGCCCTGCTGGGCTGGACGCCGAAGGTGGACGTCCGCACCGGGGTGCAGCGCACCATCGACTACTTCCGCACGCTCACGGGGTCGCCGCGCATGGCCCCGCGCGGCCGCTGACCTGCTGAACCACCGCCCCCTTGCCGGGTACTTCTCTGTCGTGACCCATCGCTACCGCGTCCTCCTCCTCCTGCTCGTCGCGTCCGCGGCGTGCCGGCCGGCGTTCAAGCTCCGGAACTACACGACCAATGAGGCGCTCTACAAGGCCTCGCTCGAGCGCTTGCAGAAGCGAAAATGGTCGGACGCCGTGGCGGGCTTCGAGAAGCTGACGCTCGACCTGCCCGCGCGCGACACGCTGCTCCCGACGGCCTACTGGCATCTCGCCAGGGCGCACACCGGGCTCGCGGAGCACCTCCTCGCGGCGCAGGAGTACACCAAGCTTGCCGAGAACTTCGCCGACGACACGCTGGCCGACGACGCGCTCTTCCAGTCGGGGCGCAGCTATGCGCGCCTCTGGCGCCGCCCGTCGCTCGATCCGCAGTACGGCCAGCTCGCGCAGGTCCAGTATCGCCTCATGGTGACGCTCTACCCGGACTCGCCGCTGCGAAAGAACGCCGACGCGGAGTTGCTGCGCCTCGACGAGTGGTTCGCCACCAAGGACTTCGATACGGGTGACGGCTACTATCGCCGCAAGGCGTACGATTCGGCGATCATCTACTTCCGCGACGTGGTCAAGAACTACCCCAACACGGACCGGGCGCGGCAGGCGATGATCAAGATGGTGCAGGCGTATCGCTCGCCGGTGATGAACTACCGCGAGGACGCGCGCGAAGTCTGCGCGACGCTGTTCACGTTGTACCCGACGGATCCAGAGGTCCTGAAGGCGTGTGAAGGCATGAAGCCAGCGGCCGATACGACGGCGGTGCCGGCCAAGCCGGCACCCTAGTCCGTGCGGATCGGCATTTTCGGCGGGACCTTCGACCCGCCGCACGTGGGGCACTGGCTCGCGGCGGTGGATGCCGTCGAGGCGCTGGCGCTCGACGAGGTAGTGTGGGTGCCGGCGGCGCAGCAGCCGTTGAAGGCTGGCGTCTCATCGGCTGACACGGCGCATCGCCTCGCGATGGCCCGGCTCATGGTGCTGGGAGACACGCGGTTCAGGGTGGATGCGGTGGAACTGGAGCGGGGCGGGCTGTCGTTCACCGTGGATACGCTCCGGGCCTATCGGGAGCGATATCCCGACGCGGCACTGTTCCTGCTCTTAGGGAGAGACGCGGCGGCCAGCCTGCCGAAGTGGCGGGAGCCCGAGGTCATCCGGGAACTGGCGGAAATCGTGGTACTGACGCGGGGCGGGGAGGCGGCGTCGCTCCCCTCCGGCGTGCGGGAGTTGCCGACGCGTCGCGTGGACGTGTCGGCGACCGAGATTCGGGAGCGGGTGGCGGCGGGGCGCTCCATCCGCGGGTTCGTGCCGGACGCCGTGGCCGCGTATATCGCGGCGCACGGCCTGTACCAATAGAGGACACTGAATGTTCAACAAGGTGCTAAGCGCCGTCTTTGGTTCACGGCACGAACGGGAACTCAAGCGCATCAAGCCGATCCTCGCGGAAATCGCGGTGCACGGCGAGCGTCTGGCGTCCGTGAGCGAAGAGGAGCTGCGCGCACAGACCCCGAAGTTCCGCGGCATCATCGCCGAGCGCACGCAGGCGCTGTCGGCGCAGATCGCGGCGCTGAAGGAGCGCAAGCGCACCGCGGCCGAGGCCAGCGCGCGCGAGGCCATCGACAACGAGCTGATGGGCGCGGACGGACGCGGCGGGCTGGAGGGCGCGTATCGCGTGGCCATCCGGGACGTGCTCGACGAGCTGCTCCCCGAGGCGTTCGCCACGGTGCGCGAGGCGGCGCGGCGCCTGGTCGGCACCAAGGTGATGGTGACGGGGCGCGAGATGGACTGGAACATGGTGCACTACGATGTGCAGCTCATCGGCGGCATCCAGCTCCACCTCGGCAAGATCGCGGAAATGGCGACGGGCGAAGGCAAGACGCTGGTCGCGACGCTGCCGCTGTACCTGAACGCGCTGCCCGGGCGCGGCGTGCACCTCGTGACGGTGAACTCGTACCTTGCCCGCCGCGACTCGCAGTGGATGGGGCACGTCTTCACGTACCTCGGGCTCACCGTCTCCTGCCTCGACGACACGGAGCCGGGGACGGAGGAGCGCCGCGCCGCGTACCACGCGGACATCACGTACGGCACCAACAACGAGTTCGGCTTCGACTACCTGCGCGACAACATGGTGGTCGCCACCGACCAGCGCGTACAGCGGCCGCACGTCTACGCCATCGTGGACGAGGTGGACTCGGTGCTCATCGACGAGGCGCGCACGCCGCTCATCATCTCGGGCCCGGTGGGGAACGAGAGCGACGGCCAGTACGCCGAGTACAACGCGTCGGTGATGCGTCTCGTGCGCCGCCAGACGGAACTGGCCAACGACCTCGTGGCCCGCGGCGAAAAGGCGCTCGCGGAGGGCGACACCCAACTGGCCGGCCTGTGCTTCTACAAGGCGCAGCTGGGCAACCCGAAGAACAAGCGGCTGCTCAAGGCCCTGCAGGAGCAGGGCGTCAAGATGCTCGTGCAGAAGCAGGAGCTCGAGGTCATCGCCGACCGCAAGATCCCGTCGGCGAAGCAGCAGTTCCGCGACCTCGAGGACGACCTGCTCTTCGTGCTCGACGAGCGCGGCCACACGGTGCACCTCACCGACCGCGGCGTGGACTTCCTGAGCCCGTCGGACCACGACCAGTTCGTGCTCCCCGACATCTCCTCGGAGGTCCACCGCATCGAGCACAGCCACGAGATGTCCGGCGCCGAGAAGCTCGAGGCGCGCCGCGTCATCGAGGGCGAGTACGCCATCAAGAGCGAGAAGCTGAACATCATCCATCAGCTGCTGCGCGCGCACTCGCTGTACGAGAAGGACGTCAACTACGTCGTCGTGGACGGCCAGGTGCTCATCGTGGATGAGTTCACGGGCCGCACGATGCACGGGCGCCGCTGGAGCGAGGGGCTGCACCAGGCGGTGGAGGCCAAGGAAGGCGTGCAGGTGAAGGGCGAGACGCAGACGCTCGCCACGATCACCATCCAGAACTACTTCCGCATGTACGAGAAGCTGGCGGGCATGACCGGCACCGCCGAGACCGAGGAGACGGAGTTCTTCCAGATCTACCGGCTCGAGGTCGCGGTCATCCCCACCAACCAGCCCGTCATTCGCGATGACCGGCACGACCTCGTCTACAAGACGCGGCGCGAGAAGTACAACGCCATCGTCGAGGAGACCAAGCGGCTGCACGAGCTCGGCTTCCCCGTGCTCGTCGGCACGACGTCGGTGGAGGCGTCGGAGACGCTGTCGCGCCTCTTCACGCGCGCCGGCCTCAAGCAGCAGGTGCTGAACGCCAAGTACCACCAGCGCGAGGCCGAGATCGTCGCCATGGCGGGCCAGTACGGCGGCGTCACGATCGCGACGAACATGGCCGGCCGCGGCACCGACATCAAGCTGGGCGAGGGCGTGCTCGCGTCGAAGCCCTCGCGCATCAAGGACCCGGACGGCAAGGACATCGACGTGATGGAGTGCGGCGGCCTGCACATCATCGGGTCGGAACGGCACGAATCACGCCGCATCGACCGCCAGCTGCGCGGCCGCGCCGGCCGCCAGGGCGATCCGGGCGCGTCGCAGTTCTTCCTGTCGCTCGAGGACGACCTGATGCGCCTGTTCGGGTCGGACCGCATCGCGCGATTGATGGACCGGCTGGGCGCGCAGGAGGGCGAGATGCTGACGCATCCGCTCATCACGCGCTCCATCGAGCAGGCCCAGAAGCGCGTCGAGCTGCAGAACTTCCAGAGCCGCAAGCGCCTGCTGGATTACGACGACGTGATGAACCAGCAGCGCGAGGTCATCTACAACCTGCGTGCGTTCGCGCTCGAGGGCGGCGAGGAGCTGAAGGGCGAGGCCATCAAGATGGTGGAGGAAGCGGTCGGCCGCCGCATCGAGACGACGCTCGCGGCGTTCGACGATTCGCTCGAGTGGGACCTCGACCTCGTGCGGCAGGACCTGCTGATGCACTACCTGCTCACGGTGCCGTGCTTCGAGCCCGACGGCACGCGTCCGCGCACCATTGCCGATGCCCGCGCCGAGGGCGGCGCGGCCGGCACGAAGGCGTTCTACGCCAAGCTCGAGCAGCTCGCCGACCACGGACCGC
Organism: Gemmatimonadota bacterium; assembly: GCA_016218305.1. Classification (GTDB taxonomy): domain Bacteria; phylum Gemmatimonadota; class Gemmatimonadetes; order Gemmatimonadales; family Gemmatimonadaceae; genus PNKL01. Next base: position 15,058 of record JACREJ010000085.1, read on the forward strand.
AGGTGCTCGCGCTCGTCATGCTCAACGTGCTGGACGAGAAGTGGAAGGACCACCTCTACGACCTCGACCAGCTCCGCAATTCCATCGGCTATCGTGCCTGGGGCCAGAAGGACCCCCTGCTGGAGTACAAGCAGGAGGCCTACACGATGTTCGTGGACCTCATGACCGACATCCGGCACACCTTCACCGAGCGCTTCCTGCGCGTGCAGCTGATGTACGAGCAGCCCGCCCCGGTCGCCCCGCCCGAGGTGAAGCGCCGCTTCAACGCGCTCGGCGTGGCCGAGGACGTGCCCGCGGATGAGGTGGTCGACATCGGGCCGAGCGAGAACCCGGAGGAAGGGGAGGTCGTCAAGGCCGACCCGCTGATCGTCGGCGCGGGGCGCGCGCGGTCGCTCAGCGGCGCGCTGGCGGCGCCCGCCGGCGGCACCGGACTCCAGGATTGGAGTACGGTGGGGCGCAACGACCCGTGTCCCTGCGGGTCCGGCAAGAAGTTCAAGAAGTGCCACGGGGCGTCCATGTGACGCCCCGCGGGGTGGGTGCACCCGTGGCGGTCGGCTGCCACGTGGTGCGCGCCCCATTGCGGAATGGTGCAGACGGTCCAAGACTTCGGGCAGACGCCGTACACCCCCGTTCGTTGGTGGAGGGTCCATGCGATTCCTGAACACCGCGGTGCTCCTGATGGCCTGCGCCGTCAGCGCGTCGGCCCAAGGGTTACGGCCGCTCGATGCGACGTTGCGGCGTGGCTCGCTCGAGCCGCTGTTCTACGTGGACCAGCCCGCCTACGTCGCCGTCTTCGAAGTCATCCCCGGGCGGGGCGTGCAGCAGATCTTCCCGCGTTCCGCACACCAGGCGTCCGCGCCCGTTGAGCCGGGCGAGTACCTGCTGGGGCGCCCCTTCCGTTCGCAGCTCGACAACTACGGATGGAGCGCGGCCAGGGAGTATGCCCGGCCGATGTACATGCTGGACAGCCGCGGCCGCATCATCTCGTACTACTACTCCACGGGCTGGACCGGATACGACGGGGGGTGGGGAGGGGAGGGCGTCGGCCCCATGCGGACGCTGCTGCTCGTGGCGTCGCGCGCGCCGCTGCGCCTCGTCAGCTCCCCCGACGCGGCCCGCCAGTGGCTGCAGCACGTCGTCGGATTCCGCGCCATCACCAACACGATCGTCGCACCGCAGTCGATGCTCACCGACATCGTGGCCGCGGTGATTCCGACGGGCACCAACATGGACGACGTCGTCGTGGATGTGCTCGAGGTCCAGGACGACCTCAACTACGGGTCGAGCCGCTGGATCGGCCAGAGCATCACGTTTGCGTGCCCGGGCGGCTACTACCGGGTGCCGGCGCAGTTCTTCTTCGCGCATGGCACCTTCTACTGCCCCGTGGCCCGGCCGTACGCGGACACGCCGGGAGGGACGCCGACGGCGCCGGCCCCGGTCGATACCGTGACGCGCGAGGAGCTGCAGCGCCCCGGCCGGAAGGTCCCGCCGAAGTATCAGGTGGATGAGGATGCGGTCCAGCTGCGCGGCGGCATTCGCACCACGACGCCAATGATGCCGCCGGCGCCGGGGGAGGAAGGATATCGGCCCTACCGTCGTGGTGGCGTCGCAGCCGAGGAGGGCTTCCGCGCGTACGGTCGCGGCGTTGGCAGCACGGAGGCGCCGCGTGCGGTCCTCACGGTCGGCGCGCCGGTCGTTCCCGAAGGCGTGCAGTCCGCGCGCCTGATCCCGTCCACTGGGGCGTGGGTACCGCCGATCCCGGGAGCCTCATCGAGCGAGTACGGCTACGGCGCTGGCCGGTTCACACCGTCGGGCACCTATGGCGGCTACGGCAGCCCGGCGGGCGGCTCGACCCATCGCTCCGGCGACGTGTCGCGTTCCACGGCGCCAACGTCGTCGACTGCTTCGAGCGCGTCCTCGAGCACGGCCGCCACATCCTCGGCGCCCAGTCAGACGCCGTCACAGGCGCAGGCGGAGCGCAGCGCCGCCTCGCGTGCCGAAGTGAGCGCCACGCGCGCGGCGGGCGGCAAGCCGAACCCTGACCCGTAAGCGAGCGCGGTGAGGGAACGCGGCCCGGAGCGCAACATCGCGCACCGGGCCGTGTGCTTTTGGTGACGGTCCGAAGTGCGGGGACCGCTACCCTGCGGCATGACCATCGTCTCCGTGGCCCCGCAGGGGCTCTCGCCCACCGATCGACCGCGGGAGCGGCTGCGCGCCCTCGGCGCGCGTGCCCTCTCGGCGCCCGAGCTGCTCGCTTTGGTCATCGGCGCCGGGACTCGCGGCCGGCCCGCGCTGACCCTAGCCCACGAGGTGCTGAGCCGGGCCGACGGATCGCTCCGTCGACTTGGCGACCGGCCGCTCGCCGCGCTCGCCGCGGTGCCGGGGCTCGGCGCGACGCGCGCCGTGGCCATCCATGCCGCGCTCGAACTCGGCCGGCGGCTCGCGGGCGAGGCAAACGGTGAGGCCCTGCCGCTGCGCGCGCCGCGCGATGTCTGGCGCGCCTTCGCGCAGACGCTCGAGGACCTGCCGGTCGAGGAGTTTCACGTGGCGATTCTCGACGCGCAGCACCGGCTGGAGCGCGACGTTTGCGTCACGCGCGGCATCCTGAATTCCTCGCTGGTGCATCCGCGCGAGGTCTTTCGCGAGGCCATCGCCGAGCGCGCCGCGGCCATCATCCTCGTGCACAACCATCCGAGCGGCGACCCGACGCCGAGCGCCGATGACCGTGCGGTGACGGAGCAGTTGGTGGCGGCGGGACGTCTGCTCGACATCCCGGTGCATGATCACGTGGTCATTGGGCGGGGGCGATACGTGAGCTTTGCGGAAACGGGGATGCTCTGACTGAGGGGGAGGGGAAGGGGGCAGGGTGTGGTGCGGCGGGAGGGGTGGGGGACCGCGACGCCCCGCCGTGCGGCACCAGTCATGATCTCTGCGCCGCGATCGTCGCGAGTTCCCCTTGACATGGGTGGTCTCGGCGTCAGTTTGAGGGAAGAGTCAAGCCAACGGGGTCCCGCCGCACTCGCGGTGGACCCCGTTGTTGTCGCACGCCGCGGGAATCGCGCATCCCATCCCCAATCAGCATCGCGAATCCCAACCCGCAGTCCCAATCCGAGCTCCCAATCCCCAATCGTAGTGTGATCACGCCCGTCCTCACCGACATCATCCCCAAGTGGGAGCTCAGCGTCGACGCCCATCCGGAGCGCCTCGATGCCGACCTGGTGTCGCGCGCCTACCGGTTCAGCGAGAAGGCGCACGCGGGCCAGACGCGGCGCAACGGGGACCCGTACGTCACGCACTGTGTCGAGGTCGCCAAGATCCTCGCCGAGCTCCAGCTCGACACGGTGACGGTGGCGAGCGCGCTCGTCCACGACGTCATCGAGGACACGGACGTCACCCGCGAGGACGTCGAGCGCGAGTTCGGGCGGGAAGTCGCCCAGATCGTCGACGGCGTCACGAAGATCGGCCACCTGCCGGCGAGCTCGCGCGAGGAGCGGCAGGTCGAGAATTACCGCAAGCTCCTGCTGTCGATCGCCAAGGACGCCCGCGTCATCCTCATCAAGCTCGCCGACCGCCTCCACAACATGCGGACGCTCGAGCACCTCCCCGAGGACAAGCGCCGCCGGATCGCGCTCGAGACGCGCGACCTGTACGCCCCGCTGGCGCACCGGTTCGGCCTCGCCGCGATGAAGGCGGAACTCGAGGACCTCGCCTTCCGCTACCTCGAGCCCGAGGAGTATCGCACCCTCGCCCGCCTCGTGCAGCAGAAGCGTGCCGACCGCGAGGCGATGATCCAGGAGATGGTCGGCCCCCTCACGCGCCGCCTGAAGGACAGCGGCGTGATCGTGCACGAGGTGAGCGGGCGCCCGAAGCACCTGTGGTCCATCCACAAGAAGATGATGAAGGGCGACAAGTCGTACGACGACGTCTACGACCTGTACGCGATCCGCGTCCTCGTGGAGAACGTGCCGGAGTGCTACCACGCGCTTGGCGTCATTCACGGCGCCTGGTCGCCGCTGCAGGAGCGCATCAAGGACTACATCGCCCAGCCGAAGTCGAACGGCTACCAGTCCCTGCACACGACGGTCTTCGGGCCCAACGGCACGCTGTTCGAGATCCAGATCCGCACGCTCGAGATGCACCGCACGGCCGACTACGGCATCGCGGCGCACTGGCGCTACAAGGAAGGCGACCGCCAGCGCGGCGACGAGCTTGACCGCGCGCTCCACTGGTTCCGGCAGGTCCTCGAGCTGCAGCTCGACGCCGAGACGCCCGACCAGTTCCTTGAGTTCCTGAAGCTCGACCTGTACCAGGACGAGATCTTCGTCTTCACGCCGAAGGGCGACGTGATCCAGCTCCCGAAGGGGGCGACGCCCATCGACTTCGCGTTCGCGGTGCACACGGAGCTGGGCCTGCACGTGCACGGGGCCAAGGTGAACGGGCGCATCGTGCCGCTCTCGCGCGAGCTGCGCAACTCGGAGACGGTCGAGATCTCGCGCTCGCCGCTGGCGCGCCCGAGCCGCGACTGGCTGGCGCACGTGCGCACCGGCCGCGCGCGGCACAAGATCCGGCAGTGGCTGCGCGTCGAGGAGCACAAGGCGTCGCGGCAGATCGGCCGCGAGATTCTCGATCGCGAGCTGCGCCGCCGCAAGATGACGAAGCTGACGGACGACGACCTGGCGCGCGCCGCCGAGGCGCTCAAGCTCGTGGACGCCGACCATGTGCTCGCGTCCATCGCGCAGGGCGACATCACCATCACGCATGTCCTGAAGGCGCTCTTCCCCGACGTGGACGAGAACGCCGAGCCGCAGCAGCTCAAGGCGAGCCCGCTCGAGCGCCTCCTCGATCGCATGAAGCGGTCGGACACGTCGCGCGGCATTCGCGTGCAGGGCGCCGACGGCCTGATGGTGCGCTACGCGCAGTGCTGCCAGCCGGTGCCGGGCGACAAGGTGGTCGGCTACGTGACGCGCGGGCGCGGGGTGAGCATTCACCGCGCCGACTGCCCCAACCTGCTCTTCCTGGTGCACGAGCCGGAACGGCGGCTCGAGATCGACTGGAAGGAGAGCGAGGGCGAGCGTTTCGTCATCCGCCTGCACATCGAGGGCAACGATCGCCGCGGCCTCTACGCCGACCTCGCCGCCGCCGTCAGCGGCACCGGCACCGACATCAAGACGCTCGAGCTGAAGTCCACCGACGGCCGCGTCACCGGCGCCGCGCTCGTCGAGGTGGAGAACCGCGCGCATCTCGCCAAGATCATCCGCGCGGCGCGGCGGGTGAAGGGCGTGACGGAAGTGTCGCGGCGGGAGCGGCTCACGGCGGACGGTTGATTTGGGAGGGTGATCTCGGATGGGGATCCGCGATTCGGATTTGCGATGCGGATCAACGATCGGGATCGCGATGCACCCGCGCCGCGCGCTGCCGGAAACCGCTCCACCTCGTTCCCGGTTGTATCCTTAATCCCAATCGCGAATCCCAATCGCGAATCCCAATCGCGAATCCGAATCGCGAATCCCAATCCGAGCTCCCAATCCGAGCTCCTCATCCCCCGGTCCCCATGTCCCCTGTCGTCCTCGCCCTTCATAACAGCCTCCGCTGGCTCATCCTCCTCTTCGCCGTCGTCGCGCTCCTGCGCGCCCTGAAGGGACTCAACGGCGGCGTGGACTACGCCGCCGGCGCCAGGCGGGCGCTCTCGATCTTCGTGATCTCAGTGCACCTCCAGCTCATCCTCGGCATCGTGCTCTTCGGCGTGAGCTCGATCACGCGGCCGGCGATGGCTGACATGGGGGCGGCAATGCGGGATCCCGGCGTCCGCTACTTCGTCGTCGAGCACCCCACGCTGATGCTCCTCGCGGTCATCGCGGCCACGCTCACGGGGGTCATCGCCCGCCGCGGTCCCGATGACACCGTGCGCCATCGCCGCGCCGCCATCGGCATCGCGCTCACGATCGGCCTGATGCTCGCTGGCATCCCCTGGCAACGGCCGCTGATCCCGAACTTCTGAGTGCCGGCGGGGGGTGCGACCGGGGTCGCACCCCCGTTTGCGTTGATCGGGCGCCGGGCGGGGCGCTGAGCTGGCCCTAGGGCCTGCGCTGGGCCCGCCGAAAGGGCCGTCGGACGGTCCTACCGAACAAACGCCGAATCGCTATATTTCACGGATGCCCTCCGTCTCCTTCGACCTGCAGGCGCCCTTCGAGCCCGCCGGCGACCAGCCCAAGGCGATCGCCGAGCTGACCGCCGGCATCGCGCGCGGCGACCGCTTCCAGACGCTGCTTGGCGTCACGGGGTCGGGGAAGACGATGACCATCGCCAACGTCATCCGGAACGTCGGCAAGCCGACCCTCGTCCTCTCGCACAACAAGACGCTCGCCGCGCAGCTCTACGGCGAGATCAAGTCGTTCTTCCCGAACAACGCCGTCGAGTACTTCATCTCGTACTACGACTACTACCAGCCCGAGGCGTACGTCCCGACGAGCGACACGTACATCGAGAAGGACGCCTCGATCAACGAGGACATCGACCGGCTGCGCCTCCGCGCCACGTCGTCCCTGATGGAGCGCGAGGACGTGATCATCGTCGCCACGGTCTCGGCGATCTACGGCCTCGGCGATCCCGTGCAGTACCGCGAGCAGATGGTGCATCTCAAGGTAGGGGACAAGGTAGCGCGGGATGATGTCCTGCGCGGCCTCGTGAAGATCCAGTACGGCCGCAATGATGTCGCCTTCGAGCGCGGCACCTTCCGCGTGCGCGGCGACACGGTGGAGATCTTCCCGGCCTACGAGGAGCAGGCGGTGCGCGTCGAGATGTGGGGCGACGAAATCGAGCGCATCTCGAAGATCAACCCGATGACCGGCGAGACCGTCACGCCGCTCACCCGCGCGGCGATCTACCCGGCCAAGCACTTCGTGACGTCGCGCGCCACGCTCGAGCGGGCCATCCGGCTCATCCAGGAGGAGCTGCGTGAGCGCCTCGCCGCGCTGAAGGAGGCGGGCAAGCTGCTCGAGGCGCAGCGCCTCGAGTCGCGCACGAACTTCGACATCGAGATGCTCCTCGAGGTCGGCACCTGTGCCGGCATCGAGAACTACTCGCGCCACATCTCGGGGCGTGGCGCCGGCGAGCGCCCCGCCGTCCTCTTCGACTACTTCCCGGAGGACTTCCTCGTCGTCGTGGACGAGTCGCACGTGACGCTGCCGCAGATCGGCGGGATGTTCAACGGCGACAAGTCGCGCAAGACGACGCTCGTCGAGTACGGCTTCCGCCTCCCGAGCGCGCTCGACAATCGCCCGCTGATGTTCGACGAGTTCCTGACGCTGACGCCGCGCGCCATCTTCGTCTCCGCCACGCCCGCCGACCTCGAGCTGCAGCTCTCGCAGGGCGTCGTCGTCGAGCAGATCATCCGCCCGACCGGGCTCGTGGACCCCATCCTCGAGATCCGCCCCGTGCGCGGCCAGGTGGACGACCTGCTCGGCGAGATCCGCATCCGCGAGCGGAAGGGCGAGCGCGTGCTCGTCACGACGCTGACCAAGCGGATGGCCGAGGACCTCACCGACTACTTCCAGCAGATGGGCGTCCGCGTGCGCTACATGCACGCCGACATCGACGCCATCGAGCGCATGGAGATCGTGCGCGGCCTGCGCCTCGGCGAGTTCGACGTGCTGATCGGCATCAACCTCCTGCGCGAGGGGCTCGACTTGCCGGAAGTGTCGCTCGTCGCCATCCTCGACGCCGACCAGGAGGGGTTCCTGCGGTCGGACCGGTCGCTCATCCAGACGGTGGGGCGCGCGGCGCGCCACGGGGAGGGGCGCGCCATCCTGTACGCGGACCGCATCACGGGCTCCATGCAGCGTGCGATGGATGAGACCAACCGCCGCCGCGCGGTGCAGGAGGCGCACAACACGGCGCACGGCATCGTGCCGCGCGGCGTGACGAAGAGCACCGAGCAGATTCGCGTGCTGACGCGCGTTGCCGACGCGCGCGAGGAGCGCGAGGGGCGCGAGCGCGAGCGGGCCGGCACCAAGCAGCAGCGCAAGGTCGCCGAGGCGGCCGCGCACTACGGCGTCGAGGACCTGCCGAAGCTGGTCGTCCAGCTCGAGGAGGAGATGAAGGAGGCGGCGAAGGCGCTGGACTTCGAGACGGCCGCGCGCCTGCGCGACGAGCTCTTCGAGATCAAGGCGGCGATGGGCGAGCGCAGCAGCACGCGGCGCGCCGCGCCGTGGCGCGGAGGGCGGTAGCGTGACGTCAAGGGCGGACCCGATGAGCACCGGCGGCGAGCGCGTGATGACGCTCGACGAGCTCAATGAATTCGGGGCCTCGCTCGGGCGCGCGCTCATCGGGTGGGTGCCGAAGGTCGTCACGCTGAGCGGCGACCTGGGGACGGGCAAGACCACGCTGACGCGCGCCATCGCGCGCGGCTTCGGCGTCGAGGAGCCGGTCACCAGCCCCACCTTCGCGCTCGTGCACGAGTACGTCGCGAACGATGGCCGCCGGCTTTTCCACCTCGACCTCTACCGCATCAAGGCGACGCACGAACTGGCCAACATCGGCTGGGAGTCGCTGCTCGAGGCGCAGGCGCTCGTCATCATCGAGTGGCCCGACCGCGCCGGCGACCTGGTGCCGTCCAACGCGCTGGCGATCACGCTCGATTATGTCGAGGGCGATGAGTCGCGGCGGCTGGTGACGTGGTGAGCGCGCGCCTCGCCACGCGCAGCGCGGCGCCGGGGCTGACCCTCGCGCTCGACGCCTCCACCTACGTGGGGACGGTGGCCGTGTTGCGCGACGGCCTCGTCGTCGCCGCGCGCGAGGCGCTGATGCGCGGCGAGCACGAGGAGCGGTTGATGCCCGCGGTGCTCGCGGCGCTGGCTGACGCGCAGGCGGTGCCGCGCGACGTCGCGCGCGTCGTCTGCGGGGCGGGGCCGGGGAGCTTCACTTCGCTGCGCATCGCGGCGGGGATCGCCAAGGGCATTGCGCACGGCGCCGACGTGCCGCTCTTCGCCGTCTCGTCACTCGCGCTCGTGGTCGCCGCCGCCGCGCCCGCCCTCCCACCGGGCCGCTACATCGCTGCCCTCGACGCGATGCGGGGCGAGCGCTACGCGCAGGACGTCGTGGTGCATGCCGACGGGCGGGTGGCGGCGGATGGTTCGGCGGCGATTGCCACGCTCGAGCAGCTCGCCGCCTCCCGTGCGTCGGTGATTGGACCGCTCGAACCCGGCGCGCACGCGCCGCACGCGCGCGGCGTGGCCGCGATGCTCGACGCCTGCCTCGCCGAGGGTCCTGTGGATCTCGACGCGTGGGAGCCATCGTACGGCCGGCTTGCGGAGGCCCAGGTGCGATGGGAGGCGGCGCACGGTCGGCCGCTGGCCAGCGGCTAGTGCCCACGGTCCGTCCGGCCACTGAGGCCGACCTCGCGGCCATCGCCGCCATCGAGAGCGCCTCGTTCAGCGACCCGTGGTCGTTGAAGAGCTTCGGCGACTCGCTGGCGCATGGCTTTGTGCGGATGTGCGTGGTCGAGGACGACGCCGGCATTGCTGGCTACTCCGTCGTCTGGGTTTCCGGCGAGGAATGCGAACTCGCGAACCTCGCGGTGGACCCGGCGCGTCGCCGCTCCGGACTCGGCGCGCTCCTCCTCGACGCGTTGCTCGAGCGGGCGCGTGAGGAGGCGCTCTTCGTGATCTTCCTCGAGGTGCGGGCATCGAACACGGCCGCGCAGGCGCTGTACGCGAGCCGAGGGTTCCACGAGGTGGGGCGGCGACCGCTGTACTACAAGAACCCCGCCGAGGATGCGCTCATCCTGCGGCGGGACTTGAAGGCGAACTGAAATGGCCTGCGCCGGACCGCAGGCGTTTGGTTGTGTCATTCCGGGCAGGTATCTTTACCGTCAACGACGACGTACGGACTTCATACGACAGGAGGAGTTGTGAGCCGCAGCTTGAACAAGGTGATGCTGATCGGGAACCTCGGGGCCGACCCGGAGATCCGCACGACGTCGAACGGGAGCAAGGTGGCGCAGTTCTCGCTGGCGACCAGCCGGTCGTGGGGCGGGCAGGGCGGGGGCGAGAAGCAGGAGAAGACCGAGTGGCACAAGTGCGTGGCCTGGAACTCGAAGGGGCCCGGCACCGGGCTGGCCGACATCATCGAGCGCTACTGCAAGAAGGGCGAGAAGATCTACGTCGAGGGGCGCATCGAGTACCGGCAGTACCAGGACAAGGAGAACCAGACCAAGTACGTCACCGAGATCAACGTCCGCGAGATCATGCTGCTCGGCGGCAAGGGCGGCGGTGACTTCGACGGCGGCTCCGCGCCACGCGCGCGCTCTGCGCCGGCCAAGGGCGGCGCGGCCGCGGCTCCGTCGGGCGACTTCGAAGAGTTCCCGGGTGGTCTGGAGGCGGACGACGACTTGCCGTTCTGAGTCTCGTTAAGCCGTTCGTCCGTGTTCTTCAGCACAGAGACACGGAGGATCACGGAGGGCCGCGGAGGACGACAACTGCCACCGCTTGGAGGAACTGCGAGCGCCACGCGAAGATCGCGTGGCGCATCGTTGTTCCCTCCCGTAGCTGCAGTCCTCTGTGGCTCTCTGTGCTCCTCCGTGTCTCTGTGATTATGCGAACGTCAGTTCCACGGTGCTTCCACCGCCCATGCTATCCACGCGCCAGAATCGGTTGTATCCTAGCAGCAGCGAACCTCCGGAGCCCCCAATGAAGTCCCTCGCCGTTACGGCATTCCTGCTGGCCATGGCCTGCTCGTCCAAGGACGCGAGCACGGCGCCCGCCACCGCGAACACGACGACCGTGACCCTCGGCCCGGCGGTCGCGACGGACACGTACCGGCCGAGCGGAATCCCGGCGACGTGGACCGGCTTCTGCCCGGTGGCCAGCCCGAGCACGGTGACGCTGACGGCAGGCAGCGCGTACCAGGTTAGCAACCAGTCCGGTCGGTCCCTCGACCTCATCACGCTCCCGAATCGCTCCGCGATTGAGACCATCGCCGCCGGCGCGACGGGGGCGAAGCACGTGGAGTACGGTGCGGTCAGCCAGTCGGCCTTCACCTTCACGGTGTCCGTCAACGGCTGCACCGACACGCAATCAGGCCAGGGGCTCTTCAACGTGACGGTGAACAGCAAGTAACCCCTGGCGAGCCCTGCCGTCCTCGTCTGTCCTCTGCCATTTCGCAACCTTCGAGCCCCTCGCTCGTCCAATTATCAGTTGGCGTCCGTCCCCGCCTTGAGGGTGGGGGCGGGTTCTGCCATGCTTTTCCACGACTTCACCGTCGACCGGACCCGTCCATGGCCCGCATTCGCGCTACGCTGCTTGCCTCCGCTCTTCTTGGCACTGCCCTCACCCTGCAGGCGCAGGTGCCCGCCCAGCAGCCCGCCCAACCGGCGGCCACGTCGGCCACGCACACGGTGGCGCGCGGCGAGACGCTTTGGAGCCTCGCCAAGCAGTACCTCGGCGATGCCTACCTCTGGCCCGAGATCTACCGCCTGAATACGGCCGTGATCGAGGATCCGCACTGGATCTATCCGGGTGAGGTGCTGAAGCTCCCAGGCGGCGTCGCGCCAGCCGCGGATGCCCAGGCGGCGCCAGCCGCACCGTACGACCCGAATGCCTCGACGGTGTTTGATCGCCGCCGCACCCAGCCGCCGCGCCGGACGCGTCAGTCGGCCGAGCTCCTCAAGTCGCGGTTCGCCGTGCGCGCGGGCGAGTACCTCGCGGCGCCCTTCGTCTGGAGCGTGGGCGGCCCGGGCGGCGCGGGACGGGTGCTGAAGACCGCGGTCTCTCAGATCATCGAGCCCACGCTCGAACAGCGCATCTACCAGTCGCAGGAGGCCATCTACATCCGGCTTCCGCTGGGCGCGGCGCGCGTCAATGGCGAGCGCTTCATGACGTACGAACTCGGCCCCGTTCTCGAGGGGCAGGGGCAGGTGGTCATCGTCACCGGCATCATCGAGCTGCAGGCCGACCCGACTGCCGGCGATGGCCGAGCGGTCATCCTCCAGCGCTTCCGGCAGGTCCTGGAAGGGCAGGGTGTCGTCGCCATCGATTCGCTGCTGCCGCGCCTTGACCAGCACCCGTCGTTGGTGGAGTTCGGGGCTCCGACGAAGCTCGCGTGGGTGCTCGATACGCCCGTGCTCGTCCAGCTCGGCCAGTACGTGATCCTCACGCTGACGAGCAGGGACGGCGTCGTGCCGGGCGACCAGGTGACGCTCGTGGCGGGCATGGGTGCCGGCGAACAGGGTGAGCAGCACGTTCCGGAAGCGGCGGCCGTGGTGCAGCTCCTGCGCGTCACCCCGTTTGGCGCCTCGGCGATCGTGCTGAATCGCTCGCAGGCCGCGATCACCACCGGCATGAACGGACGCGTCACCGCCAAGATGCCCTGACACGGGGGCATCGTCGCGCTCGGCGGATTAGCTTTCACGCATGACAAAGCGCGCGCTCGTCACCGGCGGCGCGGGGTTCATCGGCTCGCACATTGCCGACGCCCTGCTCGCCCGGGGACTTCAGGTGGTCGTTCTCGATGATCTCTCCACCGGTCGGCGTGAAAACGTGCCGGCCGGCGCTGAATTCCAGCAGTGTGACGTGCGAAGTGCGGACGCCGCGCGCGTGGTGCGCGAGGGCGGCTTCGACGTCGTCCTGCACCAGGCCGCGCAGATCGACGTGCGCAAGAGCGTCGCGGACCCGGTGCACGATGCATCGATCAACATCCTCGGTGCGCTGAACCTCCTGGAGGCCGTGCGCACGGCGGCCAGGCGCCCGCGGTTCCTCTTCGCGTCCACCGGCGGCGCGATCTACGGCGACTTCGTGACGCCGCCGAACCTCGAGGACTACGCCAAGGACCCCGACTCGCCTTACGGCATCGCCAAGCTCGCCGTCGAGCACTACCTGGCCTACTACGGACGGGTGCACGGCGTGGAGGGGGCGGTGTTGCGCTACGCCAACGTCTACGGACCGCGGCAGGACCCGCACGGCGAGGCGGGTGTCGTCGCGATCTTCTGCAACCGCCTGCTCGACGGCAAACCGCTGACGGTGTTCGGTGACGGCACGCAGACCCGCGACTACGTGCACGTGAAGGACGTGGCCGCCGCCAATGCCGCCGCCGCGACGGCCTCGCTTCCCGCGGTCGGAACGCTCGACGTGCGGGCCATGAACATCGGCACCGGCGTGGAGACGGACGTGCTGACGCTGGCCGAGACCTTGCGCGCCGTCAGCGGCCGCGACGCCGAAATCGAGTTCGCGCCGGCTCGCCCCGGGGAACAGCTGCGCTCCGCGGTCAGTATCGGGAAGGTACAGAAGCTCCTCGGCTGGAAGCCCGAGCGCACGCTGGAAGCGGGATTGAAGGAGACGTTTGACTATTTCGCCGCGCAGCGGGGCTGAGTCGCACACGGACCCATCGCCATCGCCATCCAAGTCGACATCAGAATCGCCACTCCCGATCGCGAATCCCAATCCGAGCTCCCAATCCCCAATCCGCACTCATGAACGAAGCCATCCCAACCACCCCACTCGAGCTCATCACCAACTCCGTCCTCGCCACGAAGGTGGTGCTGGCGATCCTGCTCGTGCTGTCGCTGTACAGCTGGGGCATCATGCTGGCGAAGTGGCTCGAGTTCCGGCGGACGAGCCGGGCGTCGCTGGCCTTCATGCGCGAGTTCGCGCGGGCGACGCGGCTCGAGCAGGCCGTGGCGCTGGCGCGCAAGGCGCCGCCGTCGCCCTTCAATCGCGTCTTCGCCCGCGCCATCAACTTCCTGCAGGACACGGTCGTGAAGGATGGCGAGGGAAATGCGCGGCCCATTCGCGAATCGCAGGTCGAGGCGATGCGCCTCCTGCTCGACGCCGAAGTGACCGCGGAGCGCGACGCCCTCGGCCGCTTCATCCCGTCGCTCGCGGTCATCGGGTCGGCCAGCCCGCTCATCGGCCTGCTCGGCACGGTGCTCGGCATCATCGACGCCTTCCTCGGCGTCGCCATCAAGGGGTCGGGCAACCTCGGGGCGGTGGCTCCGGGCGTCGCCGAGGCGCTCATCGCCACGGCGGCGGCGCTGGCCGTCGCGATTCCGGCCACGTTTGCGTACAACATCTTTGCCGCGCGGCTCAACCGGTTCGACGGCGAGCTCGAGGGATTCGGCTCTGAAGTCATCGCGCTGATGGCGCGCGAGGGACGCGTCTAGGTGCGCCGCCGCACGCACGGGGAACGCACGCCGCTCAACGCCGACATCAACGTCGTGTCGCTGATCGACGTCATCCTGCTGCTCCTCGTCATTTTCATGATCACCGCGCCGCTCATGCAGGGCGGGGTGGACGTCTCGCTCCCCAAGACCGAGTCGCGCGCCCTCGCGCCGAAGGGCGGGCTCGTGGTGAGCATCACCGCCAACGGGCGCGTCTACGCGGACGAGACGGCGATGTCGCTGAGCGAGTTCAAGGCGTCGTTCAAGATGCTGTCGTCGCGGGCCGGCCGAGAAGGCGTGTACGTGCGCGCCGACCAGGGGGCGCCCTACGGCATCGTCGCCCAGGTGCTCGCGACCATCCAGGCGGCCGGCATCGTCAACGTCGGCCTCGTCACTGCACCGGAGACCGTGCAGCCGTGATCCGCGCAGAGGCGCGCCAGACGGGGATCGCCGCGCCGCTGGTAGCATCGGCCGTCCTGCACGTGTTGCTTGCCGCGGCCGTCGTCGTCGCGTCGCGCACCGGCGGCAACGTCACGCTGCCGCCGATGTACAAGGTGGAACTCATCGCGGCGCCGCCGGGACCGCCCGCGATTGGCACGGTGACCGATGCGCCGACACCAGACGCCGCCAAGGCCACCACGCCGCCGAAGCCGACGCCGAACGCCGTCCCGATCAAGAAACCGGCCGCGAAGAGCGCGAAGGCGCCGACCAAGGCGACGCCGGTGCCGGCGACGAAGGCCGGCGCTGCCGCGCCGCGAGCCGGCGGGGGCGCGGTGGGAGGGGCTGGGGCGGACGTCGCGAATATCCGCACCGAGGGGATCGACTTCCCGTTTCCGGGGTACCTGCAGAACATCGTCCGTCAGGTGCGCCTGAACTTCGCCCCGTCGGACAAGTCGTTGCGGACGGCGGAGGTCTTCTTCTTCATCCGTCGCGACGGGTCCATGGCCGGCTTTCGCTTCCTGCAGCGCAGTGGGTCTTACTCGTTCGACCTGGAGTGCGAAGGGGCCGTCGAGGCCGCGGCCGCCACGAAGTCGTGGGGACCGCTCCCGGCGCAGTTCATGGACGACGTGCTACCTGTCATCTTTCGTTTCGACCCGAAGACCCTTCGTTGACGCCCTTGAGACCTCGCCTACTGCACCACGTCCCGTTGTTCCGCCTCCTCGTGGTGGCTGGGGCCCTGTGCCTCTGCCCGCCGCTGATGGTCGCCCAGGACACCATTCCCACCGGCGTGCGCGTCGGCCTGACCTACGATCCCAGCACGCGCCCCGGCGTCTTTGTGACGGCGGTGGCGGGCGAGCAGGGCGACTCGGTGCGGGCGATGCTCGCGCGCGACCTCGACTTTGGGGACCGGCTGACGGTCATCAGCGCCGACGCGGGGCCGCCGCCCAGCGGCCGCTTCAACTACGAGCTGTATTCGAAGCTGGGTGCCTCGGCCATCGTGCAGGCCTCGGTGACGCCCCAAGGGTCGCTGCACCTGGCCGTGCACGATGTCGCGGCCAAGCGCGTGCTCAACGTGGCCGATTTCGCCTTCAACGGGGCCGCGCCGCTTTCGGCGGAGTGGCGCATGGCCGTGCATCGCGCGAGCGACGAGGTGGAGCGCTGGATCACGTCGGTCCGTGGCATCGCGGCCACCCGCATCGCCTTCGTGCGCGACCAGCGGCTCTGGTTCGTGGACTCCGACGGCGCCAACCTGACGCCGGTCGGCGTGGGCGGCATCGCCCTGTCGCCGGCCTGGCATCCGACTGCCCGCTACCTCGCCTATGCGTCCATGGGCGATGACGGTACCCACATCAACGTGCGCGAACTGACGAGTGGGCAGACGCGCCGGATCCGGAGCCAGGGCGGCACGAACATCACGCCGGCTTTTTCACCGGACGGCAGCACGCTGGTCTTCTCGGCCGGCGACGACGGCACGGACCTGTTTGCGGTCGCGCCGTTCGGGAGCGAGGCGCCGCGCCGGGTCACGTTCGGGCGGGGCACCCCGACGTCGTCTCCGACCTTCAGTCCCGATGGCCGTCGGATCGCCTATATCTCGGGTCGCCTCGGTCACCCTGAGGTGTATATTACCGATGCGGACGGAACGAACGCGGAACTGCTGACCGAATCGCCGAGCGGGGACCGGCCGTATCGCGCCAGCCCCGATTGGTCACCCGACGGCCGTGCCGTGGCGTTCACGTCGCAGGAAGGACCGAATCTGCAGGTGATGGTGATCAACATGCGCGACCGCAAGATCAGGCAGCTGACCGGCGACGCGCGCAATGAAGACCCGTCGTGGGCACCGGATGGACGGCACGTGGTGTTCACGTCAACCCGATCTGGCGCCAAGCAGCTCTGGGTGCTCGATACGGAATCAGGGCGGACGCGGCAACTGACGCGGGGTGCCGGTGTCGCTCGCATGGCTGCGTGGTCGCCGCGGATGGAACAACCGTAGTCGCTCTCGTATGACCCCCACTGGAGACCCTGTTATGCACGCTCGCATTCGCACCCTTGCCCTGGCTGCCCTTGCACTCGCCGCAGTGACGACGACGGCCTGCAAGAAGAAGCCGGTCGTTGCGCCGGCGCCGGCGGTTATTCCGTTCAATCAGGATTCGGCGACCGCCGCCGAAGCCGCCAAGCGCGCCGCCGCCGAGGCTGCCGCCAGGGCCGCCGCCGAGAAGGCTGCCGCCGAGAGGGCCGCCGCCGCCGAGGCCGCCGCCAGGCTGGCCGCCGCTGTTGCCGCCGCCAAGGCCGAGTTCGCCACGCCGGTCTATTTCGACTACGACATGTCGAGCATCCGTGACGACCAGCGCGCCACGCTCGAGGCCAAGCTTCCGATCTTCGCGGCCAATCCGGACATGCGCATTCGCGTCGCCGGCCACACCGACAACCGCGGCTCCGACGAGTACAACCTGGCGCTCGGCCAGCGCCGTGCCGCCGAGGTGAAGCAGTACCTCATCGCCCGGGGCATCGCCGCCGATCGCATCGACGTCGTGAGCTTTGGCGAGGAGCGCCCGGCCGTGGGGCAGGACAACGAGGATGCGTGGGCCAAGAATCGCCGTGGCGAGTTTGAGATCATCGCCGGCGCCAACCCCTTCAAGCTTCCCCGGTGACCAGTCGCTTCGTTCGTGTCTTGATCGCTCCGGCCGTCATCCTGGCGGCCGGGGCGTGCTTCGCCACGCGCAATGACGTGCGCGTCCTGCAGGGCGACATCGCCCGGCTCCAGCTCGCGGCGGCGCAAGCGGCCGCCGCGGATACGGCACGGTCCGTCCAGCTGCGCCGCATCATCGCTTTGCTGAGCACCATCTCGGACTCCATTCGCATCACCAACACAAACCTGCAGCGCTTCCAGGGCGACGTCTCGATCTCCATGCGCCAGGTGCTGGAGCAGCTGCTGACGGTGCAGGAACTGACCGGCCAGAGCCGCAAGCAGGTCGAGTCGCTGCGCGCGCAGCTCGAGGCGCGCGCCGCCGAACAGGTGCCGGTGGTTCCGCCGCCGTCGCCGACGGGTGAGGCCGGGGCGGCAGCCCCAGCGGCCGCCCCGGGGGCGCCGTCACCCGGTCCGTACCAGCTCCTCGATCTGGGACGGCAGCAGCTCGCGCGCGGCGCGACGTCCGCTGCCCGCGCGGCGTTCAGCGACCTGCTCACGCAGTATCCGACGTCGGACCTCGCCCCCGAGGCCCAGTACTGGATCGCCGAGGCGTACGCCTCCGCCGGCAACGCGGTGGAAGCCGACTCGGTCTTCGCGCTCGTCGCCGAGAAGTATCCGAACTCCGAGCGTGCGCCGGTGGCCATCTACAAGCGCGCCGTGGCGCTCAAGGTGGCCGGGCAGACGCGCCAGGCGCGCACCCTGCTGCAGCAGGTGCTCGACAAGTATCCCAAGTCCGAAGCGGCGACCCTGGCCGCGGCCTTGCTGCGGGACCTGAAGTAGCGCGGGGGCGGGCGTGGCCGCGGCGGATCAGCGTGACGAACAGGCGGAGATGCCGTTCCTCGATCATCTCGAGGAACTGCGGTGGCGGCTCATCTGGAGCGGAGCCGCCCTTCTCATTGCCTTCGCAATCTCGTTCACCGTCGTCTACCAGTTCGACGTCATCGAGATCCTGAAGTACCCGGCGGCCGAGTTCTTGAAGGATGGCAAGCTGATCTACACGCACCCCGCCGATCCCTTCAACATCCTGATGCAGGTGTCGTTCGGGCTCGGGCTCGTCCTCGCGAGCCCGGTGATCGGCTACCAGATCTGGGCCTTCCTGTCGCCGGCGCTGCATCCGCACGAGAAGCGGGTCATCATCCCCGTCCTCATTGGCGCGGTGGGGCTGTTCCTGATCGGCTGCACCCTCTCCGTGCTCTGGGTGCTCCCCATCACGCTCGAGATGCTCGGCAACATCGCATCGGCGTCGCTGCAGCAGATGATCTCGGCGGCCGACTACTTCTCGTTCGCCGTGTCGCTGACGCTTGCGTTCGGCGCCGTCTTCGAGCTGCCCATCCTGATCGTCGCGCTCACCGGACTCGGCCTCGTGACGCCGCGCACGCTGGCCAACTTCCGGCGCCATGCCTTTGTCGGGATGCTCGTCGTCTCGGCGCTCATCACGCCGGGCGACATGCTCATCTCGACGGCGATGATCTTCGTGCCGCTGTACGGGCTGTACGAGGCGAGCATCGTCCTGTCGTGGCTCGTCTACCGGGCCAAGCAGCGGAAGGCGCGCCGCGAGGAGGAGGCGGAACGCGTCGCGTCCGCCTCCAACCGTTGATGCGTCGCGCGCTCGCCGCGCTGCGGCTGGTCGCTGCGGTGTCCGTGCTCGACGGCGCGGTGCTCGTGCCGGACGCCGCGGCGCAGGTGCCCGCCGGCCAGCCCGGCGGCGTGCGTCCCGGGGCCCGCGCCACGGCGCCGCGGGCGACGCCGACGCGCGAGTCGCTGCCGGCGGGGGCCGACAGCACCAGGAAGGACACGGCGCTCGTGCACTGGCTGCCCGCCGACTCCGTCGCCAACGCCCTGATGGACCGCAAGGGCTACGTGGTGGTGCGCTATCAGGCCGACTCGGTGAACTTCGAGGCGCGCGACCGCACCATCACGCTGGTCGGGCGCCCCGCCGAGCGGGCGGTGGTGCAGCGCGATCCGACGACGATCGCCGCCGACACCATCCGCTACAGCGACTCGACCAACATGGCGGTCGCGCTCGGCCCGGCGATCGTCGTGCGAGAGGCCGGGCGCGACGACATCAATGCGAGCGGGCGGACGACGTACGACATCGCCGCCAAGCAGGGGATCGGCACCAACATCCGGACGGTGGAGCAGAGCGGCGAACGCTGGGTCGTCTCGGCGCACGTCGGCGGATTCGCCGGCGACTCGGCGTCGGGTGAGATGACGTACGGCCGGGACGGCACCATCACCAGCTGCGAAGACTCCCTGCCGCATTACCACTTCCAGTCGAAACAGATCAAGCTCGTCAGCAAGAGCATGATGGTGGCGCGCCCGGCCGTGCTGTACCTGCAGGGCGTCCCCGTCTTCTGGCTGCCGTTCATCTTCCAGGACATTCGCTCCGGACGTCGCAGCGGCGTGCTCACGCCGCGCTTCGGCTTCGCCGAACTCGTCCGTAACAGCCCGACGTACCGGCGGACGATCGAGAACGTCGGCTACTACTTCGCGCTGGGCGACTACACCGACCTCTCGGTCTCGCTGGACTGGCGCTCCGCCGCCCGGGCCAACGACGCGGATCCCGGCTGGCTGCGCCTGAATTCCCAGTTCCACTACAACTGGCGCAACCGCTTCCTCCAGGGCCAGGTGGCGGTGTCGCGGCACACGCTGAGTTCGGGCTTGACCAACACGCAGGTCTCCTGGAACCACACGCAGGAATTCTCGGCCTCGTCGCGGCTGACGTCGAACCTCAACTACGTCACCAGCACCACGGTGCAGCGGCAGACGGCGCTCAACGCGATGTCGGCGCTGGCGACCATCAGCTCGATGCTCAACTACTCGCGCTCCGTGGGACCGTTCTCGGTCTCCGTCGGCGGCACGCGGCGGCAGTATCCCGGGCGCGAGCAGGTGGACCAGGACTTCCCGAGCGTCAACGTCTCCTCCAAGGCCATCCACATCGGCCGCTTCGTCGAGTGGACGCCGAGCTTCAATTCCTCCGCGTCGAGCAGCCAGCACCTCGACGCGCAGGGCGATTTCAAGTACCGGTACTTCGAGCGCAACGGCGTGCTCGACTCCACGAAATTCGACCGGTCCACGTCGTCCTCGACCGCCTCGTTCAGCTCGCCGTTCAAGATCGGGAAGTTCAACCTGCCGCTCTCGTTCAACTTCAGCGACCGGATGAACGACTTCCCGGAGGTGCGGCTCATCGTGAACCCCGCGGACACGAGCCGCCGCGAGACGCGCATCTACAGCCGCACCTACCTGACGACGCTCGATTGGCGCACGGCCGTCACGCTGCCGACGTTCTTCCAGGGGTCGTGGAACCTGGTGCCAACGGTCTCCATCGAGAACGTGGACCCGGCCGGCTTCTGGGTGCGCAGCGAGCGCACCGGCAACAACTTCGTCTCACAGAGCAAGCGCCTCTCGTGGGGCGTCGGCATCGCGCCGACCTTCTTCGGCCTCTCGCGCTGGGGCATCGGCCCGGTCGCCCGCTTCCGGCACTCCATCAACCCGACGCTCTCGTGGTCGTTCTCACCCAAGGCGCGCGTCAGTGACGCGTTCCTCGAGGCGCTGGGCAAGACCCCCGCCGGATACCTCGGCGCCCTCGCGCAGAACCGCCTGTCCCTCGGTTTCAACCAGTCGTTCGAGGCGAAGCTCAAGAAGTCGGCGTCCGACACCTCGTCGAGCGAGGAGGGGAAGAAGGTCAAGCTCCTGTCGCTCGGCTTCACGCCGCTCGTGTACGACTTCGAGCGCGCCAAGACGACCGGCGGCAGCGGATTCGCGACGGACCGCATGAACATCAACATGAACTCCGAGCTCCTGCCGGGACTGTCGTTCGACATCGGGTACTCGCTGTTCGAGGGGTCGGTGCTCAGCGACACGGCCAGGTTCAGCCCGTATCGCGAGTCCATTTCCGCCTCGATGCAGATCAATCGGCAGACGCCGTTCATTCGCTGGATCGCGCGGCTCTTCGGCGTGGGCACCGACACGGCGTCTGCGCCGGCGCCGACGGATGCCATGAGCGGGCAGTTCGGGCAGGGCATGGGAAGCTCCCAGCAGATCGCGGGAGCCGGCATGCGGCAGCAGTTGAGCGCCGTCCCCACGGGGCGCGGCTTCGACGCCAGCATCAGTCTCAGCGCCAACCGCCAGCGCCCGCCGGGCGGCGACGGCCGCGTCGTGCAGTACGATCCGACGCTCCAGTGTGAGGCGCTGAAAACCAATCCCATTCAGTACGACGTCTGCGTGCGCAACGCGCTCGTCGCGCCGCCGGTGGACTACACGCAGTTCTCGTCCACCACGGCCGGCGGCTCGTTCTTCCGCGTGCCGCCGCAGACCAGCGTCAACTGGCGCACGAGCTTCGACCTCACGCCCAAGTGGGCGGTGCAGTGGAGCACGAGCTACGACGCGGTGCGCAAGGAGTTCGCGAGCCACCAGGTGACGCTGCAGCGTGACCTGCACGACTGGCGCGCGATGTTCGGCTTCACCCAGGCGCCCAACGGCAACTTCTCGTTCACGTTCTTCGTGTCGCTGAAGGCCGAGCCCGACCTCAAATTCAACTACGACCGCGCCAGCTACCGGCAGTCAATGGTGCCCCTGCCATGACCCAGACCACCCCGCTCGCGCTCGACGGGAATTCGCTCACGCTTGCCGATGTGCGCGATGTCGCCGTCCACCGCCGGCCCGTGATGCTCGCCGACGCGGCACGCGCGCGCATGCTGGCGACGCGCGCCGTCGTCGCCGACATCGTGCAGCGCAACGACGTCGTCTACGGCGTCACCACCGGCTTCGGCAAGCTCTCCGACATCGGCATTCCGGCCGACAAGCTGGCACAGCTGCAGGTGAACCTCGTCCGCAGCCATGTCGCGGGCGTTGGCCCGGAACTGGCCGAGCCCGAAGCGCGCGCCATGATGCTGCTGCGCGCCAACGTGATGGCGAAGGGCTTCTCGGGAGCGCGGCCGGACCTGCCGGACCTCGTCTGCGCGATGCTCAACGCCGACCTCTGGCCCGTGGTGCCGGAGCAGGGCTCGGTGGGCGCCAGCGGCGACCTCGCGCCGCTCGCTGCGCTCGCCGTGACGCTCATCGGCGAAGGGATGCTGCATACGCCGGATGGACGCCTCCTCCCGGCCGCCGAGG
This sequence comes from Gemmatimonadota bacterium, assembly GCA_016218305.1. Lineage (GTDB taxonomy): Bacteria > Gemmatimonadota > Gemmatimonadetes > Gemmatimonadales > Gemmatimonadaceae > PNKL01. Next base: position 37,449 of record JACREJ010000085.1, read on the forward strand.
CCCTGAAGTTTGCCAAGCTCCATCCCGTGACGCTGGCCCCCAAGGAGGGGCTGACGCTCATCAACGGGACGCAGGCGCACACCGCCGTGGCGGCGCTCGCCGTCGCCGAGGCGCGCGCCCTGTGGGAAGCGGCGCACGTGGCCGGCGCGCTGTCGCTCGAAGCGCTCAAGGGGTCGCCCACCGCCTTCGACGAGCGCATTCACGACGCACGCGGCCAGGAGGGCCAGGCGGTCAGCGCCGCGCTGCTGCGCACGCTGCTCGAGAACAGCCCGCTGCGCGAATCGCACCGTGACGGCGATCCGCGCGTGCAGGATGCCTACGCGCTGCGCTGCATGCCGCAGGTGCACGGGCCGGTGCTCGACGCCATTCGCTTCGCCGAGGGGCTGATCGGCCGCGAGCTGAACGCCGCCACCGACAACCCGCTCGTCTTCACCAACGGCGAACTGCTCAGCGGCGGCAACTTCCACGGGCAGGCGGTGGCGATGGCGCTCGACGTGCTCGCCATTGCGATGACGAATCTCGCGACCATCGCCGAACGCCGCATTGACCGCCTCGTGCACCCCGACCTCAACGAAGGGCTGCCGCCCTTCCTCTCGGCTGCGGCCGGGCTGAACAGCGGCTTCATGATGGCGCAGGTCTCCGCCGCCGCGCTGGCCAGCGAGTGCAAGGTGCTCTCACATCCGGCCAGCGTGGATACCATCCCCACCGATGGCAGCAAGGAAGACGTCGTGCCGATGGCGATGGGCGCGGCGTGGAAGCTGCGCCGCATCATCGGCAACGTGCGCCACGTCCTTGCCATCGAGCTGATGTGCGCGGCGCAGGGGCTGGAATACCGGCGGCCGCTGCGCAGCAGTGACGCGGTCGAGCGCGCCCACGCCGCCGTCCGTCGCGTCGTGGCGCCGCTCGGCGACGATCGCATGCTGACCCCAGATATCCAGGCCATCGCCGCCGCCCTCCTGCGGCGTGCATTCGCCGTGGCCGAAGGAGAGGCCTGATGACCGCTGCCGCCCACGAAGTCCGCGCGCCGCGCGGTTCCGCCATCTCCTGCAAGGGATGGCAGCAGGAAGCCGCCCTGCGCATGCTGATGAATAACCTCGACCCCGACGTCGCCGAGCGTCCGGACGACCTCGTGGTGTACGGCGGCACCGGAAAGGCCGCGCGGAACTGGGAGTGCTTCGAGGCCATCGTGCGCGCCCTGCGCGCGCTCGAGCACGATGAAACCCTGCTCGTGCAGAGCGGCAAGCCCGTCGCCGTCTTTCGCACGCACGCGCACGCGCCGCGCGTGCTGATCGCCAACAGCAACCTCGTGGGGCGGTTTGCCACGTGGGAGCACTTCCGCGAGCTCGAGCGGAAGGGGCTGATGATGTACGGCCAGATGACGGCCGGGTCGTGGATCTACATCGGCTCGCAGGGCATCGTGCAGGGGACGTACGAGACGTTCGGTTCGCTGGCCCGCAAGCACTTCAACGGGTCGCTGGCCGGCAAGTTCGTGCTCACTGCCGGGCTCGGGGGCATGGGCGGCGCCCAGCCGCTCGCCGCCACGATGAACGACGCCGCCTTTCTCGGCGTCGAGGTGGACCCGTCGCGCATCGAGAAGCGGCTGGCCACCGGCTACTGCGACAAGATGACGGCCGACCTCGACGAGGCGCTGGCGTGGATTCGCGAGGCGCAGCGTGACACGCGAGGTCTCTCCGTCGGACTCGTGGGCAATGCCGCTGAGGTGCTGCCCGAACTGGTGCGTCGCGGCGTGATCCCCGATGTCGTCACCGACCAGACCAGCGCGCACGACATGCTCAATGGCTACGTCCCGTCGGGCATGTCCCTGGAAGAAGCCTCCGTTCTCCGCACCCGTTCCCCCGACACCTACCTGAAGCGCGCCGTGGCGAGCGTCGTCGAGCACGTGCGCGCGATGCGCGCCATGCAGGACCGTGGCGCCGTTGCCTTCGACTACGGCAACAACATCCGCACCGTGGCGTTCGACGCCGGGCTCAAGGACGCGTTCACGATCCCGGGTTTCGTTCCCGAGTACATCCGCCCGCTGTTCTGCGAAGGGAAGGGGCCGTTCCGCTGGGCGGCGCTCTCCGGCGATCCTGCCGACATCGCGCGCACGGACGAGCTGGTGCTCTCGCTCTTCCCGCACGACGCGCACCTGAAGCGCTGGATCACGATGGCGCAGGAGCGCATTCACTTTCAGGGGCTGCCGGCGCGCATCTGCTGGTTGGGGCAGGGGGACCGCGCCACGTTCGGGGTGGCGCTCAACGACCTCGTCGCGCGCGGCGAGGTGTCGGCGCCCATCGTCATCGGGCGTGACCACCTGGACACCGGCTCGGTGGCGTCGCCGTTCCGCGAGACCGAGGGGATGAAGGACGGCACCGATGCCGTGGCCGACTGGGCGATCCTCAACGCGCTGCTCAACGTCGCGAGCGGAGCGAGCTGGGTGTCATTCCATCACGGCGGCGGCGTCGGCATCGGTAACTCCCTGCACGCCGGCCAGGTCATCGTCGCCGACGGCACGCCCGAAATGCGCCTCCGCCTCGAGCGCGTCCTGACGAATGACCCGGGGATCGGCGTGGCACGGCATGCGGATGCGGGATACGAGATTGCGGTGCAGACGGCTCGGGCGAAGGGATTAGATCTGCCAATGCTGGGGTGAGGGGAGGGGTGCAGGGGTTTGGAAGGAGCGAGGAGTGGAGAGAGGGGTGAGAAGAGAGGAGGCCTCCTCTCTCCTCCCTCCTGCCTCCACTCCTCTCTCCTACTAAGCCCCTGCACTCCTCCTCCTCCTCCCCTCCCGTATCTTGCTCCCACATGCTAAGCCCCAAGTTCAAACCCTGGCACCTAATCCCCTTCGCCCTCAAGTACGCCCGGCTGCGGCTGCAGCGTCGTCCGGTCCTCGTCAACTTCGAGGTCACGATGCGCTGCAACGCGTCGTGCGGCGGCTGCGACTACTGGCAGACGCCCGCGTCGGAGAAGGCGAGTGAGCTGAAGTCGTTCGCCGACGCCGCGCGCGCCTTCGACCCGATGATGATCACGTTCACGGGGGGCGAACCGACGCTGCGGCGCGACCTCGAGGACATCGTCGCCGAGGTCGCGAAGGCGGTGCCGTACTGCTACATGAGCCTGCTGACGCACGGCGGCATGCTGACCCTCGAGCGCGCCCAGGCGCTGTGGGACGCCGGGCTCGCGCAGTTCAGCATCTCGCTCGACTACCTCGACGAGCGCCACGACACGGTCCGCGGCATTCCCGGCCTCGCCGCCAAGATCCTCGCGCTCGCGCCGCAGTTGAGCGCGCGGGGCATGGCGGTGCGCTTCAATACGGTCATCCGGGATGACAACCTCGACGACATCCTCCCCATCGTACGGCACGCGCACGCCGTCGGCGCCGGCGTCAACCTGTCGGTCTACACCGACATGAAGAACGGCAGCAAGGACCACCTCATCCGCGCCGACCAGCACGCGCGCGTGCAGGGGCTGGTGGACGACCTGCTCGCCTTCAAGCGCGCTCACCGCGGCGTCATCACCAACTCCGACTGGTACCTGCAGCAGCTGCCGCGCTACCTGCGCAACGAGATGCCCGAGCCGTGCCGGTCAGGCGAGACGACGATCCACATTGATCCGCGCGGCCTCGTGCGCCGCTGCCCCGACTTCCCGGCCGACGCGCACTGGACCGAGTACAACGGCTACACGCCGATCGCGTGCAATGCCTGCTACTACGCCTGCCGCGGCGAGGCCCAGGCCCCGCTGACGCTTTCGCGGTTCCAGGACCTGCTGGCGTAGCCGCGCCCGCGCGTCGCCGGGGCGCTTCGGTCGAACGGGGAGGCGGGGGTGCGCGCCGCCGGGGCGCTTCGGTCGGACGGGGAGGCCCTCGCTCAATTCTCGGGTTCGCGAGCGCGCTGAGCGCGCCCGCGGACCCTCGAGTATTCGCGAGAACCTCCCCGTCCGACCGAAGCGCGCGTGGGGCGCCGCGTGAGGAGTCGCGCGATCGAACTCCGGCGCTGGCGCGAAGCGCCGTCACGCCCCCACACCAGTGGTCGGCGGCGCGGCGCGGGGGATCCTTCCCGCGAATACAGGAGGGCTCAACAGAGGCGCGCGAAGCGCGCCAGTCAGGCCCGACAATTGAGCGGGAGGGATTCCCCGCGCCGCGCCGCGAAACCACGAAGTGAAGTAACTTCCATCATGGCAGGTCCGACGCATTCCGCGCTCCAAGTCCTCAATCAGTCAGCATGCCGCTCCTCTTCGACAACGCCGCCCAAGTAGTCACCTGTGCCGGCCCCCCCCGCGCCCGCCGCGGCAACGAGATGGGAGGCCTCGAGGTGCTGACGGGGGCGGCCGTCGTCACCGAGGGCGATCGCATCGTCGCCGTCGGTCCGCGTGACACGGTGCGCGCCGCGCACCCCGGGGCCGCGGTCGTGGACTGCGGCGGGCGTGTCCTGATGCCGGGCCTCGTCGATTCGCATACGCACGGGATCTTCGGCAAGCCGCGGCACGAGGAGCAGGAATTGCGGGCCGCCGGCGTCGGCTACATGGAAATCGCCAAGCGCGGCGGCGGCATCCACAGTTCGGTGCGCGACCTGCGCGCGCGCTCGGAGGACGACCTCTTCGCCCTCGCGCTGCCGCGCCTGCGGCGCCTCGCCGCGCACGGCACCACCACCGTCGAGGTGAAATCGGGCTACGGCCTCACCCCCGACGATGAGATCAAGTCGCTCCGCGTGATCCGCCGCCTCCAGCAGGCGCTTCCGCTGCGCCTCGTGCCCACCTTCCTCGGTGCGCACGAGATTCCCGTCGAGTACCGCGCCGCGCCGCGCACCCGGGAGGAGTACATCGCGCTGATCGTGGAGGACATGCTGCCGCGCGTCGCCGCCGAGGGGCTCGCCGCCTTTGCCGACATCTTCTGCGAGCCCGGCGTCTATACGACCGACGAAGCGCGCGTCATCCTCGGCGCGGCGCGGCGGCACGGCCTCCAGCTCAAGCTCCACGCCGATGAGCTCGAGACCGCCGGCGCCGCCGAGCTTGCCGCCGAACTCGGCGCTGTCAGCGCCGATCACCTCGCGGCCGTGTCGGAGGGAGGCATCAAGGCGCTGGCCGCCGGGCAGACGGTGGCGACGCTGCTCCCCGGAACGATGCTCTTCCTGGGCCGGCCTCGGCAGGCCCCGGCGCGGACGCTGATCGACGCAGGCGCCGCCGTTGCCCTCGCGACCGATTTCAATCCCGGCACCTCACCCACGGTCAACTTCCCGCTCGTCCTGACGCTGGCCGTGAGCCAACTCCGCCTGCGCGTCAGCGAGGCGGTCCTCGCCGCGACCGTCAATGGGGCGGCCGCCCTCGGCCTGGCCGCCGAAACGGGGCAGGTGGCCCCCGGCTACTCGGCGGATCTCGCGCTGTTCGACATCGAGGACGTGCGCGAACTTCCGTACTGGTACGGCGACCAGCGCTGCCACGCCACGTGGGTCCGCGGCGTCCCCGCCCACGGGGCCTGAGCGGGGGGACAGGCGGTCTCCCGTCTACCCCCTGCCACCTACCATCTGCCCGTTGTCATACTCCCCGTCCGCGGCGTACCTTTCCAACCGGACGATTACGCCCGTCTAAGGTTGTGAACCTGGCCTGAAATTGCGCGCCGACCCCTATGGCTGATCTCGCCAAGCTCAAGAAGAAGGCTGCCGACTTCGAAGCCGCGAAGAAGTTCGACAAGGCGATCGCAGCGTATCGCGAGGTCCTTGACGTCTACGACGCGGGCGACGAAGCCGACATCGAGGTCGCCCTCTACAACCGCGTCGGCGACCTGCTCATGCGCCATGGGGAGACCGCCGAGGCGGTCACGCTCTACGAACGCGCGGTGGACCTGTACGCCGAGGGCGGGTTCTTCAACAACGCCATCGCGCTGTGCAACAAGGTGCTGCGCTCCTCGCCGGGACGCGCCTCGGTCTACTACAAGCTCGGCAAGATCTCCGCGGCCAAGGGCTTCAAGGGCGACGCCAAGCAGAACTTCCTCGAGTACGCCGACCGCATGCAGAAGGCCGGCAACAAGAACGAGGCGTTCCGCGCGCTGAAGGAATTCGCCGACCTCTGCCCCGACCAGGACGACATCCGCCTGATGCTGGCGGACCAGCTGCTGAAGGCCGAGCGGAAGGACGAGGCCATCGAGCAGCTCTCGAGCCTGCTCGAGCTCTATCAGGCCAGCGGCCAGTCGGCTGAGGCGGACGCGACGCTGGAGCGCATTCGCGCCATTGACCCGTCGGCCACGCCGCGCACGGCGCGGCGCTCCGTCGAGGCCAAGGCCGCCGATGACCTGATCTTCCTCGATCTCGATGCGCCGACCCCGCCGCGCAAGACGCGGATGTCTACGGTCGCGCCCGTCGTCACCATGCCGGTGGAGCCGCCGACAACGCCCAAGGCGCCGACGCCAGGAGCCCCGGAGCCCGAGCCGCTGGTCGAGATGCCGGCCCTCGAGGGCATCGAGGCCACGCACTTCGATGCGAGCGCGACGACGGCCGACGCCGGTTCGATGCTCGGCCTCGAGACGACATCGCTTGTCCCGGATGCCGCGGATGAGTCGGCGCCGATGACGGCCGGGGAGTTCGCGGAACTCGATCTCTCCGTGGTGGAGGAGGTCCGGTCGCCGATGCGCGAATCCGCGCGCGGCCTCGCCCTGACGGGCGACCTGCCGATCATCGATACCTCGGCCCGACTGGGAGGGGCGACCGCCGAGGAGGAGACGGCCGACATTCCGCTGCTCGATTTGACGGACGGGCCCGCCGACACCGGCGCCACCCCGACCCTCGACATCGAGTTGCCGATGATCGAGGTTGGCGTCTCGTCGCCCGCCGTCGAGTCGGCGCCCGCCGCGGCGGACGATCTCGGCTTCATCGACCTCGATGCGGCGCCGGTGGAAGCGGCCGCCGCGCCGGAAGTGGATGCGCCCACCGACTTCGGCGAAGTGGACGTCGACATCGTCGAGGCGCCGACGCCGCCCGTGCGCCGCACGACGTCGATGGCCATCCCCATGCTTGCCTCGAGCATCGAGGACCTGCGCGAGCAGGTGGCCCGCGAGCCGGAGAACTGGAACCTGCGGCGGCAGCTCGCCGAGACGATGCTCGACGAGGGCCATCGCGAGGAAGGGCTCGCGATGCTCGAGGAGACGATGTCGGGCTTCGAGCGCGCCGGGCAGATCCACGAGGCGCGTTCGGTGGCCGACGAGGTCGTCCGCCTCAACCCGTCGTCGGTGCGTCATCACCAGAAGCGCGTCGAGTTCGCGTTCCGCGACGACGACAAGGCGGGGCTCGCCCAGGCGTACCTCGATCTCGCCGATGCGCTCTTCCGCGACGGCCATCCGGACAAGTCGAAGGCGGTCTACCAGCGCGTCCTCGAGATCGCGCCGACCGACGCTCGCGCCCTCGCGGCCCTCGAATCGCTGTCCGCCCTCGAGGCGCCCGCGCCGGCCCCGGAGCGGCGTCCCACCGCCGCGGTGCCGCCGCCCGCGGCCGGCAAGCGCTACACGGGGATGATCACCGCCATTCCCGAGCCGCCGCCGAAGCCGGCTGCCGCACCCGCGGCTGCCGCGGACGAGGACTTCGTGTCGCTCGGCGACTGGCTGCGCGAGGACGAGGAACCCAAGTCCACGCGCATGGTGGTCGAGGAGAAGGAACCGACGGGCGATGAGGACGCGGACTTCCAGGACATGCTGCGCAAGTTCAAGCAGGGCGTCGCGCAGAACGTCGAGGAAGGGGACCACGAGTCGCATTACGACCTCGGCGTCGCCTACAAGGAGATGGGGCTGCTCGACGAGGCCATCGCCGAGTTCCAGAAGGCGCTGCGCGGCGCGCAGCTGCGGGTGCGCACCTATGAGGCGCTCGGCATGTGCTTCCTCGAGAAGGGGCAGCTGCCGGTGGCGCTCACCATCCTGCAGCGGGCGCTGGCCGAGCCGGGCGTCGGCGACGAACAGCTCGTCGGCGTGCTGTACCTGCTCGGGTACGTTTCCGAGGGGCTCAAGAAGCCGGCCGAGGCCAAGGGGTACTACGAGCGCGTCTTCGCCGTGGACATCCAGTTCCGTGACGTGGGTGATCGGTTGAGCGCCGTCGAGGCGTCCATCTCGTGACCGCCGGTCCGCCCCCCGTCCGCATGCCGCTGGCGCCCGCGCTCCTGGACATCCAGGCCCCGGTCCGCGAGCGCCTCGCCCGCGTCCCGGAGGAGATGTGGCGCATCGTGCGTGCCGACGCCCCCATCGTCGAGTCGGTGAACGCGCACCTGACCGGCATGAAGGGGAAGATGTTCCGCCCCACGGTGCTGCTCCTCGCGTCGCAGATCGCCGGCACGCCCGATGATCGCGGCATCCGCCTGGCGGCCATCACCGAGCTCGTCCACCTCGCCAGCGTGGTGCACGACGACTCGGTGGACCACTCGCCGCTGCGCCGCGGGATGCCCACGATCAACGCGCTCTTCTCGCACCAGGTGGCGGTCATCGCGGGCGACTATCTCTACTCGCGCGCGCTGGCCGAACTGGTCGCCGTCGGCGACTTCGAGCTGCTGCGCGTGATGCTGGGGGCGTCCAACGACATGACGCTGGGCGAACTGCGCCAGCTGGCCTCGTACGACGCGCTGCAGTTCACGGAAGCGGATTACTGGCTGCTGGTGCAGGCGAAGACGGCGTCGCTCCTCGGGGCGGCCGCCGAGGCGGGCGCGCTCTGCGGCGCCCCGCGCTTCCGGCAGCAGCTGGCCAGGTTCGGCCACCTGCTGGGCATGGCCTTCCAGGTGGCCGACGACCTGCTCGACTATACCGAGACCGAATCGGTGACCGGCAAGCCGAGCGGCAACGACCTGAAGGAACACAAGGTGACGCTGCCGCTCATCGCCTCGCTGCCCAGGATGTCGCGCGCCCAGCGCGCGCGCGTGGAGGCGTTGTTTGCCGCACCCATTCCCACGGACGCGGAGATTACCGACGTGGTGGCCATCGTGCATGAATGCGGGGGCATCGATTTCGCCCGCCGCAAGGGTGAGGAGTTCGCCGCCGACGCCGAGTCGGCGCTCGTGGACGTCCCGGCGTCCGAGGCGCGCCAGTCGCTCATCGACGCGCTGGGCTACGTCATGGACCGGAGGTCCTGATGGCCCTCTCCGGATCTTCCAAGCACCGGCCGGGGTTCCATGCCGTGGTGCTCGCCATCGGGTTCATCGTGGGCGGGTTTCTCACCCAGTTCGCCCGCATGTTCCTGCCGACCGGGGCGGTGAAGGAGTTCCTCACCACCGGGGTCACGCCGGCCATCGGGCCGCTGACTATTAACCTGATCATCGTTAACATTGGCTTGGGGCCCATCGCGCTCGACGTCTCGTTGCTGAGCCTCGTCGGGGTCCTCGTCGCTTACCTCATCGCGCGCTCGCTCTTCTAGGAGGCATCTATGTTTGGACTCGGCCCGGGCGAAATGCTGATGGCCCTCGTGGCTATCCTGCTCCTGTTTGGCGCCAAGCGCATTCCGGAGATCGCCGGCTCGTTCGGCAAGGGCATCCGGGAATTCAAGAAGAACATGAGTGATGTACAGAAGGAAATAGAGGCTCCTGAATCGCGGCCGGTCGATCGCTTGCCCAGCGCCTCGGAGCGCGCCGAGCGCGTCGCGGATGAGGACAGGCCGGAGCCCAAGAAGCTCATCTAGGCGCAGAGAAACAACAGAGAGACAACAGAAAGACAACAGAGGAACAACAGAGCGGGGCGCCCCGATTTCCGAGGCGCCCCGTCCCGTTGCAAGTCTGTTGTCTTTCTGTTGCTTCTCTGTTGTTTCTCTGTTGTCTCTCTTCTACGTCGCTTGGCGACGTAGAGAAGCTTGGATCTTCTTCCGCCGATCCTCGATCTTCGCGTCCTTGCGGAGCGCGCCGATGAAGGACTGCACGCGGCTGTCGCGCATCGCGTTGATTGCCTGCTGGCGCTGCGTGGCCTTCTGCTGCTCGAACGCCGCGCGGTCCGCCGCGACCCGCTTGTCCACGCGAATCACGAAGACGCCGTCATTGGTGCGCACCGGCTCGCTGATCGCGCCCACCGGCAGCGTGAACGCGGCGCCAACGGCCTGGTTGAGCTGGCCCATGCCCATCACGAAGCCGACGCGCGTGATGAGCGGCGAGGTCTGCACCGAACGCCCGGCCGCCTTGGCCGCGTTCTCCAGCCCCGTCGTCGCCGCCGCCTGCGCCACGAGCTTCGCCGCCGCCATCTTGTCGTCGAGCGACTTGCGGACGGCGATGCGCTCGCGCACCTCGTCCTTCACCGCGCTCAGCGGCTGCTCGCCCCCCTCTTGCAGCGAGTCCAGCCGCGCGAGCATGTACATGTTCTCGTCGTCGAACAGGTCGCTCGATTCGCCGGGATGCACGCCGCTGAATGCCCACGCGCTCACGCCCGGCGCAACCTGGTTCAGGTACTGCGCCGGCTGGCCTTCCACGACCTCGATCTGCGTCACGAGCAGCCCGAGCTGCTTGGCGGCCGAGTCGAACTTGGCCGCTTCCAGCGCGCCGGCGCCGATGCGCGCCAGCTCGTCGGCGCGGCGGTCCGTCTTCACGGCCGACGTGTCGCTCTGCTTGATCTTCACCAGGATGTGGCGCAGCGAGAGCGTGTCGCCCTTGCGCGAGTCCACCTTGATGATGTGCCAGCCGAAGCTGGTGCGCACCGGCGCCGACAGCTGGCCCGGCTGGAGCCGGTAGGCCGCGTCGTCGAACTCCTTGATGAAGCGCCCGCGGCCGCCTGAGCCGAGGTCGCCGCCGAGGGCGCCGCTCACGGTGTCATCGGACGCGCGGCGCGCCACGTCGTCGAACTTCGCGCCCTTCGCCACTTCGTCACGCAGCGCCTGCGCGCGCTTGAGCGCGTCGGCGCTGTCGGCTGCATTCGCGATGCGCGGGATGTTCACCATCGAGAGCACCGCGCGGCCGGGTCGCGTGAACTCCTTCGCGTGCTCGGCGTAGTACTTCTGGATCTCCGCCTCGGTCACCGACTTGGAGAAATTGTCCACGTCCGACGGCACCCAGGAGATGAACGACACCGCCACCGAGTCGTGGCGATCCTGGTACATCTGCCACAGCCGCGCGTCGCTGACGTACGCGTCCGACGCGACCTGCGTGAAGAGCTTCTCCTTCGGGATCTCCGTGCGGTAGTACTGCTCGAGCTGCGCGAGGATGCCCTGCTGGCG
>JACREJ010000079.1 GCA_016218305.1 Gemmatimonadota bacterium
CTGCTTCAGGCAGTGCCGCAGCGCCCGGTCCACGCCGCCGAGATGGCTGTGCAGCCAGTGCTGCAGCGAATGCACCAGCAACTGCGCATCGTGTGCGTCGTATCCGTGTGCGGCGTGGAAGCGCCGGTGCTCGACAAGCATCGCCAGCAGCCCCTGATGCTGCTCCTTGTTCTTGAGCGCCGTCGGGCAATGGTAGCGCGCCATGCACTCCTCTTCATCGGCGAAGTGATCGCGGCAGTATCCGTCGAGAAAGCCGAGCAGGCGCAGGTACTCGCTCGCGCCGTCTTCGGTCGCCACGGCGCTGGCCATCGCGGCCACCGCCTTGAACAACGTCTGATGCTGACGATCGAGATGCGGAATGCCAGTTGCGTACGATTCGTTCCAGTACATTCCGTGAAGAATAGCGGGCCGCTCTGTGTGATCGGTATCCCCTTTTTTACGTAGGATGTTGCCTGACAGCCGCCCGCCCCGTTCGTGCGGCGCGGTGGGAGCCACTGCACGAGGAACCGCAGTCGCGCGGGGCGCATGTTGCAGGTAGAATTGGCCCGCCTGCTCACCCGAGTCCCCGTGAATCGCCGCGAGTTCTTCCTCTACGTCGCGCTCGGCCTGCTCATCTTCGCGACGTACTTCGTGACGTGCCGGCTGGTGCAGTCACCCGTTGCGGTCGAGATGCCGGGGTGGGTGCCATTCGTCCCGACCCTCACCGTGCCGTACCTGTTGCAGGTCGTGGTGAGCTACGGGCTGGCGATGTTCATCCAGGCGCCGGCGCTGCGGCACGCGGTCTTTAAGGCGTATTTCCTCGCGATCGCTGTCACGATGGCCATCTGGCTCGCGTTTCCGACCACGATGCTGCGGCCGCCCGCCCCCGCCGGGTGGTGGAACTGGCCCTACGCGGTGATGGCGAGTACTGACCTGCCCGTGCACGTCGTCCCTGCCGGCCACATCCTGATGCCCGTGCTCATCATCTGGGCCTTCGCCTCTGAGCGGCCGCGCTGGCTCTGGTGGCTGGTGCCGGCGGAGCTGGTGGGCGCGGCGGGCATCGCGACCACCTGGCAGCACCGGCCGATTGACGTGCTGTATGGCGCGATGCTCGCGATCGCGACGGGACTGCTGTTCGGCGTGCACCGGCAGCGCGCGATGCGCGCGGTCAGACCAGCCTCCGCGGCGTAGGAAGGCGACCACTTCTTACGACGGATTCCACGGAAACTCGAGGCGGAACACGGATCCTGCCTGCAGGGTTCCCCCAGGCGCCGGATCCGTGTTCCGCCTTGAGTTTCCGTGAAATCCGTGGTGTGCAGTTCGCAGTTGAGACGATTGCGCCCTCAGGTCCCTACTCAGGGCACGACGTCGACCTTCGGCGGGAAACTCGGCGTCATGCCGAGGTTGAACATCGTGAACGAGTACTGGTCGGCGGTGAGTTCGAGCCCCTTGGTGAGGGATGAGCTGCCGTGTCCGCTCGACGTCGCGATGCGGATGAGCACCGGATTGGATCCCTTGTGCGCCTTCTGCAGGCGGGCCGCGTACTTGAACGAGTGTGCGGGGACGACGCGGTCGTCGTGGTCGGCCGTGGTCACCATCGTCGCCGGATAGGCCGTGCCGTCCTTGAGGTTGTGCAGGGGCGAGTACTTCACGAGGTACTTGAAGCCCTCGGGGTCGTCGCTCGAGCCGTAATCGGCGACCCAGTTCCAGCCGATGGTGAACTTCTGGAAGCGCAGCATGTCCATGACGCCAACACCGGGCAGCGCCACCTTGAACAGGTCCGGACGCTGGTTCATCACCGCGCCCACGAGCAGGCCGCCGTTGGATCCGCCCTGCATGGCGAGCCGGTCCTTCGACGTGTACTTATTGGCGACCAGCCACTCGGCGGCCGCGATGAAATCGTCGAAGACATTCTGTTTGTTGGCCTTCATGCCGGCTTCGTGCCACTTCTCGCCGTACTCGCCGCCGCCGCGCATGTTGACCGACACGTAGACGCCGCCCTGCTCGAGCCACGCCATGCGCGAAGCGCTGAAGCCCGGCACGGTGGATATGTTGAATCCGCCGTAGCCGTAGACGAGGGTCGGGTTCCGGCCGTCGAGCGCGAGGCCCCGCTTGGCCACGATGAACATCGGGACCCTGGTCCCGTCCTTTGACGTCGCGAAGACCTGCTTCGTCTCGAACTGCGACGGGTCAAACGGGAGCTTGGTCTGGTCGTGCACGCGGCTCGTGCCGCGCGCGATGTCGTAGCGGTATGTCGTGGGCGGCGCCGTGAAGCTGGTGAAGGTGAAGAAGACCTCGCCGTCCTGGCGCTCGCCGCTGGCGAACCCCGCCGTGCCGACGCCGGGCAGCGCCACGTCGCGCTCCTTGGTGCCGTCGTAGCGGTACTGCACCACCTTGGTGACCACGTCCTTCAGGTACGAGGCGAAGAGGCGTCCGCCGGCGTTCGACACGCCCTCGAGCACCTCGGACTGCTCGGGGATGATGGTCTTCCAGTTCGCCTCGGCCGGCATCTCGGGATCGATGCGCACCACGCGCCGGTTGGGCGCACCATGGTTGGTGAGCACGAGGAGCGCGGCGCCATCGTTGTCGATGACGTTGAACTCCTTGTCGAAGCCGGTGATCACCTTGTGCCACGCCGTGTCGCGCGCCGTCAGGTCGCGCACCCAGAGGGCGTTGCCGTCGAGCCCCTTACCGCGGTCGGAGATGGTGAGCAGGAGGAAGCGTTCGTCGTCGGTGGTGCCGGCCGTGTGGAAGCGCTGCGGATTGGCCGGATCGCCGTAGACCAGCCGGTCCTGCGATTGGTCGGTGCCGAGCGTGTGGTAGTAGACGCGGTGGTCTTCGTTGCGCGCACTGAGCTTCAGGGAGGTGTCGGCCGGGGCGGGGTAGCGCGAGTAATAGAAGCCGTTGCCGTGCCAGGCGATGCCAGAGACCTTGACCCAGCGCACGATGTCCGGGAGGTCACGCCGCGTGAGCGGGTCCATCACGTGGATTTCCTGCCAGTCCGAGCCGGCGCGCGACATCGTGTAGGCGAGGCGCGTCCCCGCGTCATCCAGGGTGAAGCCGCCCACGCGGGTCGTGCCGTCGGCCGTGAGCGTGTTGGGGTCGATGAGCACGTCCGGTGTGCCGTCGAGGCCGCGCTGCAGGTAGTACACCGACTGGTTCTGGAGGCCGGAATTGCGCGCGTACCACACCCATCCCTTGCGCCGCACTGGCGTGGACGTGCGCGGGTAGTTGGAGAGTTCCTTGAGCCGTTCGAGCAGCGCGCCCCGATAGGTGATGCGATCGAGATAGCCGAAGGTGACGGCGTTCTGCTCGGCGACCCACGCTTTCACGGCGCTGGCGGTGTCGTCCTCGAGCCAGCGATACGGGTCGGGGACCTTGGTGCCGTGGTAGACATCGACGTGCTTCACGGTGCGCGTGGTGGGGTACCTGAGCTTCGCAGGCTGCTGCGCAGGGGATGCCATGGCGCCGAAGGCGAGCGCCGCGGCAGCGATCACGCGGATCGGGCGAAGGTGCCCAGTGCGCGGGGAGAACCAGCGTTCCGTCATCGTGTGCTCCGGAGAAGTGCGCGGGTGCGGTGTGACTCAGCTGCCATTGATTCTCTTCGATGTACGCCTGCGCGGCCAGTCCCGCTGGGCGACGCCCGGACGGGCGCGCTGGCTCGCGGTCGCCGGGCAAGTCGCTGCGACAAGCGGCTGGCGGCCCCGCGGCCGTCGCACGACCTTTCGCGTTGCGCGTGATGTCGCGCGGCGGCGCACACGCCGCCGCGTGTTGTCGGCCCGACCAGGAGATCTGCGCCATGACGCACCGTCCGCCATTCGCCCCGCCCGCTGTCCTTCCGATGGTCCTCCTGGCGCTGCTTGCCACACCCGCCTCCGCTGGCGCGCAGGTACTGCCAGCCCGACCCGCCCGGTCCGTGCCGGTCGAGCCGACGCTCCCCGCCACGCCGATGGACACCGTGCGCGCCATCCTGCGCCCGCGCGTGCCGCTTCCCGCGGAGTCGGCGACGGCCGGCGTGACACGCTTCTCGTTCATCGCCTACGGCGACACGCGCGGGCGGCGTGACGGCACGGAGCTGCAGTACGAGCACTCGCTCATCGTGGACGCCATGCTGCGCGTCATCGCGCAGCGCGCCGGCGGACCGTCGCCCATCCGCTTCATCCTGCAGAGCGGTGACGCCGTGGTGAACGGGCGCGATCCGAAGCAGTGGAACGTGAGCTTCACGGGGCTGATCAACCGGCTCACCACCGAAGGTGGGGTGCCGTACTTCCTGGCCCCGGGCAA
>JACREJ010000007.1 GCA_016218305.1 Gemmatimonadota bacterium
GCCTTCTCGGGCCACCCGTCAGGCGGCAGCACGGCGCCGGGCACCACCGCATTCACGCGTACGCGCGGGGCCAGTTGCACCGCGAGCTGGCGCGTGATGGTCTCGAGCGCTCCCTTGCTGGCCGCGTGCGGCACCAGCAGCGGCCAGGACTCGTGCGCGAGGTGGTCGGCGATGTTCACGATGGCGCCGCCCGCGTCGCCCATGGCGCGCGCGGCCGCGAGCGACAGGAAGAAGGGCGCCCGCGCATTGAGGGCGAACGTCTCGTCCCAGTCGGCGGCCGTCACGGCGTCGAGCGCGACGCGCCGCATGATGGCCGCCGAGTTCACGAGCAGGTCGAGCGCGCCGAATTGCGCCACCACGTCGGCCACCAGCCGGTCGGGCGTATCCGACGCACGCAGGTCGGCCGCAAACGCGGCGTTCTCCACCCCGAGCCCGCGCAAGGCCGCCGACGTGCGCCGTGCGCCCTCCACCGACGCGTGATGGTGCACCGCGACGCGCATCCCCTCGGCGCCCAGCGCGAGGGCGATGGCCTGCCCCACGCGCTGACCAGCGCCCGTCACCAGCGCGACGCGACCGCGCAGCGCGCTCATTCTTCGCGCACCGGAACGGCGCGGCGACGCATTGCGAGCCGCTCTTCGTGCCGCGCGAGCCACTCGGAGGGCACCTGCACGGCCCCGAGTACGCGCGGCCCCGCCATGGCGCCGTGCCAGTCGGAGCCGCCACTGGGGACGAGGTGGAAGAACTCGACGAGCGCGCCGATGCGCGACTGGTCGGCGGCGTTGTGACCGGGATGCCGTACTTCCGCGCCGTCGATGCCGGCCGCGACGAGCCGCTCAAACCGCGCGCGGCGTCCGTCATCGCCCGGATGCGCCCAGATGGCGAGTCCGCCCGCCCGGTGAATGAGCGCCACGCCGTCGGCGACGTCGAGACGCGGCTTCTCCACGTACGCGGGCCGGCCGGCGCCCAGCCACTTGTCGAAGACTTCCCGCGAGTCGACCGCGAAGCCGCCCGCGATCATCGCCCGCGCCACGTGCGGACGCCCCAACGCTCCACCCGCCGCCTCGGCGAGCACCTGCTCCATCGTCACCGGTATGCCGAGCGCGTTCAGGGCCGCGACCATCGCGACGGCGCGCGTCGTGCGTCCCTCGCGGAACTCGTGCAGCGCGCTGGCGATGGCGCCCACATCGGCGAGGTGCAGCCCGAGCAGGTGGACCTCGTCCTTGCCGTCCATGACGCTGAGCTCGACGCCGGGCACGACGCGCACGCCGAGCGGTCCGGCAGCCGCCATCGCTTCGGCAACGCCGTCCACCGTGTCATGGTCGGTGAGGGCGACCACGGTGAGTCCCGCGCGCGCCGCCGTCTCCACGAACAGCGTGGGCGAGGCCGTGCCATCCGACGCCGTGCTGTGGGCGTGGAGGTCGATGCGCAGCGCGGTGGCCGGCGCGGGCGACGTGGGCGACGTCATGACCGGACGGCTGGCGGCAGGGCGACGGGCGCGAAGAACACTACGACAGCTCCACCTGCGCGTAGAGGCGCGCCGGATCCAGCGGCGGCTCGGCGGCGCTGGCGTGCGCCTGCCTGAGCGTGGGCATGTCGCGCGCCTCCGTGAACTCGATGAACGCGCCCGGAAGCGCCGCCTCCTCGAACAGCCAGAACTGGCATCCCGCGCTGGTGTAGTGCGCCTCGCGCGCCCTGACGCGTTCGAGGAACTTCACGCGGTCACCAGGTGGCACGACGGTGCGTTGCATGCTCAGCGCGCGGGGCATCTGGGGGGCTCGGCGAATGGGTTGTCTCGCGCCGGCCACGTGGCGGGCGTCGGTGCGGTCAGAATCCCTGATCCGGAATCGTCTCGAGCGTCTTCCGCAGGTCCGCCATGAAACGGTCTGCGTCGGCGCCATCCACCACCTTGTGGTCGAACGAGAACGAGAAGTAGGCGCAGGTGCGAATCGCAATCGTGTCTTCCCCGTCGGGCCCGGTGATGACCTTCGGCCGCTTCTCGATGGCGCCCAGTCCGAGGATCGACGTGGTCCCGACCGGAATGATCGGCGTGCCGAAGATCGAACCGAACACGCCGTAGTTGCTGATCGTAAACGTGGCGTCCTGCACTTCGGCGGGGTTCAGTCGCTTGGTGCGGGCGCGCAGCGCGAGGTCGTTGGAGGCCTTGCTGAGTCCCGACAGCGACAGGTCTTCGGCGTTCTTGATCACCGGCACGATCAGGCCGGTGGGATCGAGCGCCACCGCAATGCCGATGTTGTAGCGCTTGCGATAGATGATGTCGCTGCCGTTGACCACCGCGTTCATGATGGGGTGACGCTTGAGCGTCGCCACCACGGCGTGGATGATAAACGGCAGGAAGCTGAGCTTCTGGCCGGTGGTGGCCTCGAACTCGGCGCGCATCTTCGCGCGCACGCGGGCCACGCGCGTGAGGTCCACCTCGTGCACCGTCGTGACGTGCGTCGCGACGCGGATGGCGAGCGCCATGTGCTCCGACGTGAGCCGCCGGATCTTGGTCATCGGCTCCACGACGTCGCCGGGCCACGGGGCGGCCGCTGGGGCTTCGACGTGCGCATCGACCAGGCGCACCGCCGCGGGCATGGCCGCCGCCAACGCCGGTGCCGCGGCCGGGACCGGCGCCGCCGCGGCGCCGCCGTTGCCGAGGAAGGTCTCGAGGTCCTTCCTGGTGACGCGCCCCGCGATGCCCGACCCCGTGAGCGCGGCGATCTCGACGCCATGCTCGGCGGCCATGCGGCGCACGAGCGGTGACGACCGCGTGCGCACGCGCTCCTCGAAGGAGCGCGGCACGGGGAGGTGGGGCGCAGAAGCGGGCACGCTCACTGGTGCGCTCGCGGCGGCTCGTGCGGCGGGGACCAGCGGCGCGGCAGGAGCCGCGACACGAGCCGCGGCGGGCGATGGAGCGGGCGCCGCGGGAGCGATGGACGCACCCTTCTCCGTCTCGATGCGCGCGACAACCGTCTGCACGGCGACGGTCGTTCCCTCGCCGACGAGGATCTCGGCGATCACGCCGGCGGCGGGTGACGGGATCTCGGCGTCGACCTTGTCCGTGGAGATCTCGAAGATCGGCTCGTCACGCCGCACCTCATCGCCGACCTTCTTGAGCCACCGCGAGAGCGTGCCCTCGGCGATCGACTCTCCCATCTGGGGCATTGCCACGTCCAATCGGGCCAAGGGGGGCCTCCTCTACTGTTCCGGGCGCTTCGGGGTCCGAAGCGCCCACATGACGAGAGCCGGCAGGGTGAGCATACCAATCGCCCCGCCGACCAACGTGAATTCAAGCCAGTTGCACGCCGGCACCCCGTCGCAGGCCGCCGCGTGCGTCACATACGCCACCACCTTCGACAGGAAGGCCGCGATCATGCCGCCCGAAAAGAACCCGAGCGGCACCATGAAGCAGCCCACGGCGATCGTGCGCGACCATGGCGCACCGTCACCGGCCGGCGCTCCGGGGGCTTCCTGCATTCTAGCGACCTCCCCGGCGCGCCGGCGCCCGCTCGTGCGTCCCCATCGCTCAGAACGCCGACGTCATCTCGTGCCGCGCATCCGCCTTCCGATGGAGTTGCACGAAGAACTTCTTGACGTTGCGGTCGATGCGGCTCTCGCCCATCTGGTTGGTCTGTCCTTCGACAAACGTATAGTGCCCGCCCTCCATCTTCACCGACAGCGTGAGCGTGGCCGGCACTTCGGGCGTGCCCACAACGCCCTGGTAGGTGCGCGAGCGATTGGTCGTGTGCGCGAGCTTCAGCCCGATCGTCGGGAAGAAGGCATCGGCCTCGGCGAGGACGGTGTCGGGATGGACGGAGGTGCGATGAAAATGCTTCATGAGGGTCTCAGGGCTTCTTGGATTCGGCCGGCGGGGCCGGTGCGGCGGGTGCGGCGCTCGGCCCGAACTCTTCACCCACGTACACGGTCTGGCGCCAGTCTTCGACGGTTTTCTGCAGCAACTGCGTGGAATCGCGCCGGAACTGGATCCCGAGCGCCCACTCTCCGGCGGCCGGGAACATCAGCGTGGCGTGATACGTGCCGACCTCCGGGCCGTACCTGAACCCGTCCCACTTCGTGATGCCGTCGGCATTAGTAACGTAGATACGTCCCTGCCCATCCGCGATGGGTTCCTTCGTTTTCTTGTCGCGGACCACGATGGTGTAGTGGATGGGCTCGAGCGAGACCGGAGGCGTGATGTCACTCCAGGCCCGGATCTCGAAGTCCTGCGTCCACAGGCGAATGTCGGTGTTCGGCCGGTCGGGCGGCGAGCAGGCGGCCGCACCGGCCGCCAGCACCACGAGCGCCAGGCGTCGAAGAGGGATCACGGTTGGTACTCCAGGCCCAGGTGGGTGATCTGCTCCTCCCCCATGAGGTG
Organism: Gemmatimonadota bacterium; assembly: GCA_016218305.1. Lineage (GTDB taxonomy): Bacteria > Gemmatimonadota > Gemmatimonadetes > Gemmatimonadales > Gemmatimonadaceae > PNKL01. The sequence continues at coordinate 4,376 of JACREJ010000007.1, forward strand.
GCGGAGCGTGTTCTTCAGCTTCGTCTGCTGAATGAAAAGATCATGCTCCGGAAGCAGTCCCGCAGGAGCCATCGGCGACTTGTAATAGAAGCTTAACCATTCCTGAATCCCCTTCCGCCCGGCCCGTCCAGCCAAGTCGCTGAGCAGGGCGAGGTCGAGGACGATCGGCGCCGCGAGGATGGAATCGCGGCACAGGAAGTTCACCTTGATCTGCATCGGGTAGCCCATCCACCCGACGATGTCGATGTTGTCCCACCCTTCCTTGTTGTCCCCGCGCGGCGGGTAGTAGTTGATGCGGACGACGTGCGAGAAGCCCTCGTACAGGTCGGGATACATCTCGGGCTGCAGGATCGTGTGGAGGACGCTGAGCTTGGACGCCTCCTTGGTCTTGAACGAGGCGGGATCGTCGAGCACCTCGCCGTCGCGGTTGCCGAGAATGTTGGTGGAATACCAGCCGGCCAGTCCCAGCATGCGCGCCTTGAGCGCCGGGGCGATGACCGTCTTCATCCACGTCTGGCCCGTCTTGAAGTCCTTGCCCGACACGGGGACGCCCTCGCGCTCGGCCAGCGCCAGCAGGGCCGGCGCGTCCACGGCGAGGTTGGGCGCGCCGTTGTTGTACGGCACGTGCTCCATGATGCACGCCCACGCGTAGAGCATGGACGGCGCGATGTCGGGGTGGTTCTCGTCCATGCCACGCTCGAACGACTCGATGGTCGCGTGCACGGCCGACGGCGCGATGTAGATCTCCGTGGAGCCGCACCAGACCGCCACCAGCCGGTCGCAGCCATTGGCGGCCTTGAAGTCGCGGATATCCTGCCGCAGTTGCTCGGCGAGATCGCGCTTCGTCGCCCCGGTCTTCACATGCGTGCCATGGATGCGCGTGACGTAGTGCTGGTCGAACACGGCCTTCATCGGCCGGATGGCCTGCAGGAACTCCCGCAGCGGCTCGAGGTGCCTGTCCTCGAGCACACCCGCCTTCTTCGCCGACGTGTACGCATCGTCGGGGATGGGATCCCAGGCGCCGAAGACGATGTCGTCGAGCCCCGCCAGCGGCACGAAGTCCCGGATGAGCGGCGACCGCTTCTCGGCGCGCTGCCCCAGGCGGATCGTCGCCATCTGGGTGAGCGACCCGATGGGCTTGCTGGTTCCGCGGCGGATGCTCTCGACGCCGGCGATGAACGTCGTGGCGACGGCTCCGAGCCCGGGGGTCAGCACCCCGAGCTTCCCCCTGGCGGGGCGAATGGCGACTGGAGACTTGGTCACAGGATGGCCGGAAGAAGTGTCGGTTCAGGGAAGCGTGGCGTCGGCCGCGCGCTCCTCAACGGCGGGCGCCGGCACGGCAGGCTGTGTCGCCCAGCGAACGTGCGCGATGCGCTGCACGGCGGTGACGATGGCGCTGGCGGCGAGCAGCGAGAAGACGAGCCGCAGCAGCAGCCCGTCGAGCGCGAGCCCGAACAGCGCCTGCGGCGCCGCCAGCAGCGTGATCCGCTCGGCGCGCTCCATCATGCCCACGCCCTTCATCTCGATGCCGAGGGTCTCGGCGCGCGAGCGCGCGTACGAGATGACGAAGGTGGCCAGCATCCCCAGCAGCCCGACGGCGACCATCGGGAGCGAGCGATGCCACGCGTCGGCGGCGAAGAAGAAGGTGAGGCCGCCGAACAGAAAGCCGTCCGCGACGCGGTCGAGCGTCGAGTCGTAAAAGGCGCCGAACTTGGTGCTGCGATTCGTGCGGCGCGCCACGGCGCCGTCGGCGAAGTCGAAGACGGCGGTGACGCCGAGAATCCAGCCGCCGGTCCGGATGTGGCCCGACGCGAACGCGAGGCCGGCCGCGCAGGTGCAGAGCGTGCCGATCGTCGTGAGCGCATTCGGGGTGACGCGCCGCCGGACGAGGAACCCGACGAAGGGCTCAACGGCGCGCGCATAGCCGGCGATGATCGAATTCCAGAGCGAACGCATCGGAGGTCAGTGGACGGGACAGTGCCCTTGCACGAAACACCGAGGTCTGCGCCGCATCGCGGCGCACGGTGGCATGCTACAGAGTGTAAGCCGCCGTCAGCGCGGGATCAACACGGCCCCGCGTGGGACGTTCCCCGGCGTGCGTGTCAGCGGTCAGCGATACATCTGCACGGCGCGTGCGCGCTTCTGGAACGCGACGAGCGCCGCCATGCTCGCGTCAACCAGCGAGTCGGGGTCGGCGCCGCGCGATACCAGGGCGAGCGCCGCGCCGAGCCCCGGCGCACCGGCAGCACCGGCCAGCTTGAGCGAATCGCCGTGCACCTTCCAGACGGCCCACGCCAGGTCGAGGGTCAGCCGGCCCGTCTGCACCATCTCGCGGTCGAGGACCTCGATGCGGATGCCGGGGATGCTCACGCCATCGTACTTCCCGTCCGAGGGACCGCGCGGCGTGAAGCGCTCCGCCGTAAACCGCACGCCGGGCAGTGGGCGGTCGGCCAGTTCATCGAGCACGCGCTTGGCGTCCAGCCACGGCGCCCCGATCAGGGTGAATGGATAGGCCGTGCCGCGTCCGAGCGAGAGCGTCGTGCCTTCGAGCGGAAGCAGCGACGCGGCGAGGAGGAGATCCTCCACCGAGCGCACTTCGTCCACTGGCGACGCCCAGGGGAGCTTGCTCTCATTGCCCCAGAACCGGTTGCGCCGCACGCCCCGCGCCGGAACGACGTGCAGGTCGGCGCCCGCCGGCAGCGCCGACGCAAAGAGCTTCAGCGCCTCCCCCACCGACAGACCGTAACGCACGGGGATCGCGATGTCGCTGCCGGCCACCGGCGTCCACATGGGACCATCGTGCGAGTCGCCGCCGAGCGACGGCGGGTGGTCGAGGATGACGACGGTGGCCTTCTGCGCGGCCGCCTTCGCGACGATGCGGTGCAGCTTGGCCAGGGACGACCGGGCGGCGAACCCGCCGTCGTTGAGGTCGATGACCGCGCCGTTCACGCCGCGCCAGGCGGCGTCGCTGAGCGCGGAGTCGGGGCTGATGACGGCGAGCAGGTGCACGTTCATGCGCCGCACGCGGCCATCCTCGCGCAATTCCGCGGGACTCGGGAGGCCGCCGCGAGCGCCTGGATGCTCCGTGATCCAGAGCACGCCGCGCCCGGCCAACAGGCGGAGGCTGTCTTCCACGAGCACCGTCATGCTCGCGCGCACTTTCTCCGGGCGGCCCCGACCCGCATCTTCCCTAGGCGGCCCCGAGGACGCACAGGCCGCCAGCACCACCACTCCGACTCCCATCGCCCAAGTCCGATGCACGCTCGTCGTCTCGCCTCGCTGATGGCCCTTGCCGCGCTCGCCGCGGCCTCGTGCGGCCGCATCCGTCCCGCGGCCACCGTCTCCCCTGATGTAACCCGCACGGCGACGCCGAGGTTCACGCCGTCGCTGACCGCGCCGCTGAACGATGAGGCCCGGGCGTGGATCGAGCAAACCCTCGCCGGCCTCACCCTGCGCCAGAAGGTGGGACAGATGACCTCGGCCTGGGTGCTGGGCGACTACACCAGCACGTCGGATCCGAGCTACCTGGAGGCCGTCGAGTCGGTGACCAGGGACGAGGTGGGAAGCTTCACCATGTCGCTGGGCACGCCCATCGAGGTGGCCGCCAAGATCAACGACCTCCAGAAGCTGGCGAAGATCCCGATGCTCGTGCACTCGGACCTCGAGCCCAACCTCGGCCGCCTGGAGGGCGGGATCTTCGCGCCGTACACCTACGGCGCCGGCTCCGCCACGGTCATCCCCGCCAACATGGCGATCGGAGCGACGGGTGACACCTCGCTCGCGAGGCGCGCCGGCGAGATCGTCGGCCGCGAGGCGATGGCGGTGGGCATCAACGTCGTCTTCGCGCCCACGGTGGACGTGAACAACAACCCCGCCAACCCGGTCATCAACACGCGCTCGTTTGGCGAGGATCCGCAGCAGGTGGCGCAGCTCTCCGCGGCGTTCGTGCGCGGCGTTCAGTCGGCGGGGGCGATCGCCACCATCAAGCACTTCCCGGGCCACGGCGACACCGACACCGACTCGCATCTTGCCCTGCCCGTGGTGAAGAGCAACCGCGCGCGGCTCGACCAGGTGGAACTCGTGCCGTTCCGCGCCGCGATCCAGGCGGGGGCGATGGCGGTGATGTCGGCGCACATCGCGCTGCCGGCCATCGGCCAGGACAACGCACCGGCGACGCTGCGCAAGGACGTCATCACCGGACTCCTGCGCGACACGCTCGGGTTCACGGGCGTGGCCTACACCGACGCGCTTTCCATGGAAGGCATCGGCGGCGGCTACACCGTGGAGAAGAGCGCGGTGGCCGCCGTGCTCGCGGGCGCCGACGTCCTGCTCAAGCCCACGCACATCCGCCGCGCCATTGACGCGGTGGTGGCGGCGGTGGAGCGCGGCGAGATCCCGATGGCGCGCATCGACGCCTCCGTGCGCCGGCTGCTGGAACACAAGCTGCGCGTCGGCGTCATCCAGCGCCCGTTCGTCTCGCTCGAGGCGCTGCGGGACTCGGTGGGCGCGGCCGAGCACCGCCGGCTGGCCGCCGAGATTGCCCAGAAGGCCGTCACGCTCGTGCGCGACCGCGCCAACCTCGTGCCGCTCGCGCGCGGCATTCCGACGCTCGTGCTGACCTACGCCCCGGAGCAGGACATCAGCGCGGGGCGCACCTTCACCACCGCGCTGCGCGGCGCGCTCGGCGGCGGCACCCGCGCCCAGCGCGTCGGCGCCCGCACGCCACGCAGCGAGCTCGACTCGCTGGGCCAGGGCGCACAGCGCGTGATCTTCAGCACGCACGGCCGCACGATCGAAGGCGAGGGCAAGCTCGCCATCGCCCCGCAGGTGGCGCAGTGGCTCGACTCGGTGGCGGCCATCCGCCCCGTGGTGATGGTCTCGCACGGCAACCCGTACGTCATCCGCCAGTTCAGGAACGTCGGCACGTACGCCATGGCCTTCGGCACCGGGGCCACGATGGAGAGCGCGGCCGCCCTCGCCATGGCCGGCCTGCGCCCGATCACCGGACGTTCGCCCATCTCCCTCCCCGGCTTCTACGCGCGCGGCGACGGCATTCCGCGCGCCCTCCCGTTCCCGCGCGAAGCGCTTCCGACCGTCATGAAGGACTCGCTGCAGCACCTGCTCGACCGCGCCGTGCGCGACTCGGCATTTCCGGGCGCCATCGCCGTCGTCGGGCGCAAGGACCGCATCCTCGCCACGGTGAGCGCCGGGCGGCTCGACTGGAAGGAACCCGCCGTCCCCGACGCCCGCACCTTGTGGGACATGGCGTCGCTCACCAAGGTGACCGCGACCACGTCGTCGATCATGCGACTGGTGGACGCGGGCAAGGTGGACATCAACGCGCCAGTGCAGAAGTACCTCCCCGACTGGCAGGGCAGGCACAAGGAGCAGGTGCTGGTTCGCCACCTCCTGACGCACTCGTCGGGGCTGATTTCGTGGCGCCCCATCTACAAGGAGGCCACCAGCCCCGAACAGGGGATGCAGCTGGTGCTCCAGACGCAGCTGGACACGCTGCCCGGCGCCCGGATGCTCTACAGCGACATCAACTTCATCCTGCTCGGGCTGATCGTGCAGCGCGTGAGCGGCCAGCCGCTGGACGTCTTCGTGCGGGAGCAGGTGTTCGGCCCGCTCAAGATGACGGATACCCAGTTCAATCCGGACAAGGCGCTCCTGCCGCGCATCGCCCCGACCGAGGTGGATCCGTGGCGCGGACGCCACATCCGCGGCGAGGTCCATGACGAGAACGCCTTCACGCTGGGCGGCGTCTCCGGGCACGCCGGGCTGTTCTCCACGGCGGCCGATGTTTCCCGCCTGTGCCAGGCCTATCTGAACGGCGGCACGCTCGACGGGGTACGCATCTGGAGCCCCGAGACGATCGCGCGGTTCACGACGGTCGCGGATTCCACCTTCTCCAATCGTGCGCTTGGCTGGGAGACGCCCAACGGCATGAACTCGGCCGGCCACGTGATCAAGCGGCCGGCCTTTGGCCACACCGGCTTCACCGGCACGAGCATCTGGATCGATCCCGCCAACGACCTGTTCGTGGTGCTGCTCAGCAACCGCGTGAACCCGACGCGGCAGAACAGCAAGATCGGCGGGGTGCGCCAGGCGGTGGCGGACATGGCGGCAGCGCTTGCCGCGGCTGGCCGTTTATAGTAGGCGCCAGCCGTTGAACCGCCCTGCCGGTCGCAGTACATTTATACAGTTCTGAGATGGCGGCTTGCCGCCCCCCAAACCCGGAGTCTCGCATGAGCACGACAAACACTCCCGAAATCGCCCTGACGATCTCCGCCAACGCCACGACCGAGGTCAAGAAGTTCATGGCCGCGGAAGGCGTCTCGCCCGATGTGGGCGGCCTGCGCGTGAGCGTGCAGCCCGGCGGCTGCTCGGGGTTCAAGTACAGCCTCCTGATCGAGGATCAGGCGGCCGAGGACGACACGATCCTCTCGCAGGACGGATACCGCGTCTTCGTCGATCCGTTCTCGATGCAGTACCTCAACGGTGTCGCGATCGACTATGTGACGTCGATGCAGGGGTCGGGCTTCACCTTCAAGAATCCGAATGCGTCCGGCGGTTGCGGATGCGGCAGTTCATTCTCCGCGTAACCACGAGTCCCGTGCGATGACGTCTGGCCCTCGCCACGACGCCGCCGACGTTTCGAAGGCCCGCGAATCCGCCCCGGCGGCGCAGCGCGGGCCTTCGCACGTCTCCGGCGCCCTTACCGCGCTCGAGCGCATTCCCACGGTCGTCCTCGACGACCACCAGGCGGTTGCGGTCCTGGTGGCGCAGCGCATCGCCGACATCATCCGCGCCCGCAACGCCGAGGGCCGCACCGCCGTCCTCGGCCTCGCCACCGGCTCGACGCCGATCGGCGTCTATCGCGAGCTCATCCGGATGCACCGCGAGGAGGGGCTGAGCTTCAAGCGGGTCGTCTCGTTCAACCTGGACGAGTACTACCCGATGGCGCCGGACAACATCCACTCCTACCACCGGTTCATGTGGGAGAACCTGTTCTCGCAGGTGGACGTGGATCCGGCGAACGTGCACATCCCGGACGGCACGGTGCGGCGCGACGAGCTCGAGGGCTGGTGCGCCGCGTACGAGCAGGCGATCCGCGATCAGGGCGGCATCGACATCCAGATCCTCGGCATCGGCAAGACCGGGCACATCGGCTTCAACGAGCCCGGCTCCGGCGAGAAGAGCCGCACGCGCCTGGTGCACCTGGACACCGTCACGCGCCGCGACGCCGCCGCCGACTTCTTTGGCGAGGAGTTCGTGCCGCGCGAGGCGATCACGATGGGCGTCGCGACCATTCTCGACGCCCGGGAGATCGTCATCCTCGCCACCGGCGAGCACAAGGCGCGCATCGTGCGCCGCGCCGTCGAGGGGCAGATCGACCTCGAGGTGGCCGCCACGTTCCTGCAGCGCCACGCGGCCACGACGTTCTTCGTGGACGGGGCCGCCGCGGTGGAGCTGACGCGCATCGCGACGCCGTGGCTGCTCGACGAAGTCGAGTGGACCGAGCGGCGCACGCTCGAGGCGGTGACGTGGCTCTCGCGCAAGGTCGGGCGGGCCATCCTCAAGCTCACGCAGGCGGACTACGCCGAGCACCAGCTGTCGTCGCTCGTGGCGCGCCACGGCACGCCGGGCGCCGTCAACGGACTGGTGTTCAACCTCCTCGGCGCCAAGATCCGCGGCAAGAGCAAGCTCCCGCACGGGAAAAAGGTCGTCTGCTTCTCGCCGCACCCCGACGACGACGTGATCTCGATGGGCGGCATCCTCCGCAAGCTGACGGAGAACGGCAACGAGATCCTCGTGGCGTACATGACGAGCGGCAACATCGCCGTCTTCGACCACGACGTGCGCCGCCACGTGGACTTCCTGCACCGCATGCACCGCGACCACGGGCTCGGCGACGCCGAAGTGCCGGCCTTCGTGGCGAAGGTGGACGCGTTCCTGCGCGGCAAGCGCCCGGGCGACGTGGACATCCCCGAGGTGGCCGACATCAAGCGGCTGATCCGCGAGGCCGAGGCCATCAGCGGGCTCGAGACAGTGGGGCTCTCCGGCGCCAATGGCCGCTTCCTCAACCTGCCGTTCTACCAGACGGGCAAGGTGAAGAAGGACCCCATCGGCCCGGCCGACGTGGCGATCGTGCGCGCGCTGCTCGCCGAGGCGATGCCGGACTACATCTTCGTCGCCGGCGACCTGTCGGATCCGCACGGCACGCACCGGATGTGCAAGGAAGCCATCGACGCGGCGATTGCGGAGCTGTGGCCGAACCGGCCGCGCGGACCGCAGCCGGCCGGGGCGCGCCGCTCCGGCGAGGGCAAGGCGACGAAGGCACCCGAGGTCTGGCTGTACCGCGGCGCCTGGCAGGAGTGGCCGATCACCGAGGCCACGTGGCTCGTGCCGATGTCGCAGGAGGAGCTGCGCTACAAGATCCAGGCGATCTTCAAGCACCAGAGCCAGAAGGACTCCATGCCCTTCCCGGGACAGGATGAGCGGGAGTTCTGGCAGCGCGTCGAGCAGCGCAACAAGGAAACCGCGGGCATTCTCGATCAGCTCGGCCTTGCCGAGTACTTCGCCATGGAGGCGTATGTCGTGGACTAGCCGTTCCGCCCGGGCCACCACATGACGGCGAGCCGGTTCAATCTTCTCGACCTGCTGGTGCTCGTCACGTATCTCGTGGGCACGACCACGCTCGGCGTCTGGCTCGGCCGCAACCAGAAGAGCAGCACCGACTATTTCGTGGCCGACCGCAGCATTCCGTGGTGGGCGGTGATGTTCTCGGTGGTCGCGTCCGAGACGAGCGCGCTCACGTTCATCTCGATTCCCGGGCTGGCCTATCTCGGCGACCTCGGCTTCCTGCAGGTCGTCGCCGGTTACATCCTCGGGCGCGTCGTCGTGGCCACCGTGCTGCTGCCGCGCTATTTCGAGGGACAGCTCGTCACGGCCTACACGCTGCTGGAGACGCGCTTCGGCAAGGCGACCCGCCGGTTCACGAGCGTGGTGTTCATGGCGACCCGCGCGCTGGCCGACGCCGTGCGCGTCTTCGCCACGGCGATTCCCATCGCGCTGATCATCGGCCCGGTGATGCCACGCGAGTACCTGATGCCGACGGCGATCCTGGTGCTCGGCCTGCTGACGGTGCTCTACACGTACAAGGGCGGTATGCGCGCGGTCGTCTGGACGGAACTGCTGCAGGCCGGCATCTATGTGGCGGGCGGCATCTCCGCCGTGGTGCTGCTCGGCAAGTCCACGCCGGACGGCTGGAGCGGCATCCTCCAGCACGTCGGGGAGGCCGGCAAGCTGAAGCTGTTCGACTTCTCGACGGCGATCGACAAGCCGCACACGATCTTCGCCGGCCTCATCGGCGGCGGGTTCCTCTCAATGGCGTCGCACGGCGCCGACCAGCTGATCGTGCAGCGCCTGCTGTCGGCGAAGTCGCTCCGCGACGCGCAGAAGGCGATCATCGGCAGCGGCATCGTCGTCTTCGCGCAGTTCACGCTCTTCCTCATGGTCGGGCTCGGCTTGTGGTCGTACTATCAGGGCCGCACGTTCGACACGCCGGACGCCATATTCCCGACCTTCATCGTCGAGCAGATGCCCAACGGCCTGCTTGGGCTGATCGTCGCCGCGGTGGTAGCCGCGACCATGAGCACGCACTCGGGCGCGATCAACGCACTGGCCGCCACGACGACGCACGACATCTACATGCCGCTCAGCGGACGCAAGGCCGACGACCCGGAGACGTTCCGCGTAGGCCGGCTCTTCGCGCTGGCGTGGGGCGTGGTGCTCACCGGCGGTGCGCTGCTCTTCCCTGAGGGGCGCACGCCGGTGGTCGTGATCGCGCTGTCCATCGCGTCCTTCACCTATGGCGCGCTGCTCGGCGGGTTCTTCCTTGGGATCTTCGTCAAGCGCGCGGTGCAGCGCGACGCCATCGTCGGCATGTCGGTGGGCATCGCGGTGATGGCGTTCGTCGTCTTCGCCAAACAGCTGTCGGCGGCCTATCCGTCGATGGCGAGCACGCTCGGTCCGCTCGGCAACATCGCGTGGCCGTGGTACGTGCTGATCGGCACGACGATCACGGTGGGCACCGGCTTCATCAGCTCCTACGTGCGCCGGGCGCCAAGCGCCGCCTGACGCGACGCGCATCTCCTGAACCGCCGCGTCCGCGCGGCTCCCTTATTCGGACCTCATGAGCTTTCTCATAGTTGGCGTGGACGGCGGCGGGACCAAGACCAAGGTGGTCGTGGCGGATGAGCAGGGCCGCGAACTGGCCTCGGCCACGGGCGGCGGCAGCGCGGCGCGTCCGGGGCAGACGACCCAGGCCGCCGAGATGATCGCGCAGACCGTGAAGGAGGCGCTGGCGTCCTGCGAACGAGAGGACGACGTGCCGCGCGTGCTCTGCGCGGGACTTGCCGGCGCCGGGCGGGAGCCGGAGCGCCAGGCCGTGCGGGAAGCGCTGGTGCGCCTCGAGGTGGCCGATCACGTGATCGTGGAACCCGACGCGACGGTGGCGCTCGTGGATGCATTCGGGGATGGCCCGGGCATCCTGCTCGTGAGCGGCACGGGATCGGCGTGCTTCGGGCGTTCCCACACGGGGACGTTTGGCCGCTGCGGCGGTTGGGGACTCAACATCGGCGACGAAGGGAGCGGGGCCTGGGTCGGCCGCAAGGCGCTGAGCATCGTGGCGGCCGCCGCGGACGGCCGCGAGCCCGAGACGGCGCTCCTCCCCGCCGTGCTCACGGCGCTGGAACTCGAGAGCAGCGACGGCCTGGTGGTGTGGGCCGCGCACGCCGACCCGGCAGCGCTCGCGAAACTCGCGGGCACGGTGATCACGGTGGCCGCCACCGGGGACCTTCGGGCCAACTCGCTGCTCGCGCTGGCCGCCGAGGAGCTGGTGACGCACGTGCGCGCGCTGGCGCGCCAGCTCTTTGCCGACGAGCGCGCGTCCATCCCGGTGGCGCTGGCCGGCGGCCTCATGGAACGCGGCTCGTTCCTGCGGAAGCTCGTCGAGGTCCGGCTCAAGAGCGCCGTCCCCGGCGCGGAGGTGCGGTCGGAGCCGGTGATCCCCGCGCGGGGCGCGGTGCGCATGGCGATGCAGGCGGCGAAGAAGCGGTCGTAGGGCACGCACACGCTGCGCCGTCGACCCGGGGCCGCTCCAACGAGGCGGCTCCGGGTTTCGTACATTCTGTGACCCTGGTCCGTCGCCCATCGACCACCGCTCGCCCGAGAGGACGCATGTCGCGCTTCCGCTGTTTCCTGATTGCCGTGTCCGCCGGCCTGATCGCGTCTCCCTTGGCCGGCCAGCGCACCGACCTGCTGACGCACACAAAGTTCGAGCCCTACTTCAACGTGGCTTCGCCCCTCTCGCTCACCGCGGCCGCCAAGGCCGACCGCGTGGCGTGGAAGACCTACGAGAAGGGGATGCGCAACGTCTACACCGCGGCGGCGCCGTCGTGGAAGCCGGTGAACCTCACGCGGTACACCGAGGACAACGGCCTCGAGATCGGAAACATTGCGCTGTCGGACGATGGCGCGATTGCGATCTTCGTTCGCGGCGCGGCGCCCAATTCGCGCGGATGGATTGCGAATCCATCGCACGACCCCAACGGCCCCGAGCGGGCCATCTGGGCGGTGCGGACCACGGGAGGCGGCGCACCGTGGAAGGTGGCCGTCGGCGGTTCGCCCGTGCTCTCGCCCGACGGGAAGGCGGTGCTCTACGTGCAGGACGGGCAGATCTACCGCGCGCCGGTCATTCCGGTGAAGCCGGGGACGGCCATGGACCGCGGCGAGAAGCCGTTCATCACGGCCTGGGGGCGGCAGAGCAATCCGCAGTGGTCGCCTGACGGGAAGAAGATCGCCTTCGTGAGCGACCGCGAGAACCACGCCTTCATCGGCGTGTACGACGTCAGGAGCCGCACGCTCGCGTACCTCGATCCCAGCGTGGACTGCGACGGCAACCCGGTCTGGGCCGACGACTCCAGGCACCTCGTGTTCACGCGGCGGCCGGGCACGCCGTTCGGCTTGCAGAACCAGGATGGCGCCGGCGTCGGCCAGTCGGCCGGCTCTCCGACGAGCATCACGATGGCACTCCAGCGCCTGCGCAACGGCGGCTTTGGGCCGCCGTGCGGCGGCGGCTTCGGATTCGGCGGCGGCGGCGGTGGGCGTGGAGGCGCGCCCGTCGTGAACCCGCAGGCGGCCGCGCGGCCGGGCTTCTTCCAGGCGCGCTTCGCCGGCGGCTACACGCTCTCGCTGATGATGGCCGACGTCTCGACGCGCATCGCCCGCGAAGTGTGGCACAACCAGCCGGGTGACCGGACCTTCACGACGCTCAACGGCATGCGGTACGCCGCCGGACACGTGGTCTTCCCGGCCACGGTGCCGAACGACGAGTGGGACCGCTGGTTCTCCATCGACCTCGCGAACCCGGCCAAGGACCCGGTGCTCCTCACGACCACCGACGGTCTCATCGAGGGCGCCGGATCGGCAGAGATATCGGCAGACGGCAAGACGCTGTTCTACGCGACCAACGCCATGGACATCGAGCGCCGGCACATCTGGTCGGTGCCGGTGAGCGGCGGCACGCCGCGGCAGGTCACCACGGGCGAGGGGATCGAGACCACGCCGGTGCACCTGGCGTCCGGCAAGGCGCTCGCGGTGCTCTACTTCGACTGGAACACGCCGGCATCCGTGGGTCTCGTCGCCGCCGGAACCGACCGGGCGAAGACGATCTTTCCGGTGCTCGGCAAGGAGTTCCCGCGCGACGCGCACGTGAAGCCGCAGATCGTCTGGACCAAGGCCCCAGACGGCCTGGCCATCAGCAACCAGCTCTTCCTGCCCAAGGACCTGAAGCCGGGCGAGAAGCGCCCCGCGCTCGTCTTCGTGCATGGCGGCCCCATGCGACAGATGCTGCCGGGCTACCACTACATGGAGTTCTACCACTGGTCGTATGCCTACAACCAGTGGCTGGCGGCGCAGGGGTACGTGGTGCTGTCCATCAACTACCGGCGCGGCATCGGGTATGGCCGCTCGTTCCAGCAGGCGCCGAATGCGCAGGCCCAGGGGAACAGCGAGTACCAGGACGTCCTGACCGGCGGCAAGTACCTGCAGTCGCGTGACGACGTGGATCCCACGCGCATCGGCATCTGGGGCCTGTCGTACGGCGGCTTGCTCACCGCGCAGGCCCTCGCGCGCAACAGCGACCTCTTCATCGCGGGCGTGGACTACGCGGGCGTGCACCTGTACGGCAGCTCGGTGGACACGGCGGCGCTGTCGTTCAAGTCGTCAGCGGTTGGCGCCATCGACACGTGGAAGTCCCCGGTGCTCCTGGTGCATGGCGACGACGACCGAAACGTGGACTTCGCGCAGACCGTGGGGCTTGTGCAGCTGCTGCGTGCACGCGGCATCTACCATGAGATGATCATCATCCCCGACGACCTGCATGAGTCCATGCTGCACAAGGTCTGGGTGGACACATGGGAACGCACCGACCGGTTCCTGAGGCGATTCGTCTGGAACAAGGAGACTCCGCCCGCGATGGCGAAATGAGCCGGGGCGCATCCTGGCGCTGGGTCGCCGCCCTGCCGCTGATCGCGGCAGGGCGGTTCGTGTCACCCGCGGGCGCACAGCAGGTGGCGGACTCCGCTTTTTCGGTGCCGTTCATCGCGCCCGCGTATCCCGGCGGCGCGGGACCGGTGGTGCTGCTCGACGAGGCACACGCGAACTTTCACACGCTGGACGGTCGCTACTTCGTCTTCGGCAAGGTGCTGCGGCAGGATGGCTACCAGGTGCGCCCGAGCCGGGTGCCGCTGTCGGCCGCCGCGCTTGCCGGCGCTCGCGTGCTGGTGATCGCGAACGCGCTGCACCCGAGCAATACCGGCAAATGGGAGCTGCCCACCCTGTCGGCGTTTGCCGCGGCAGAGATCACCGCGGTGCGTGCGTGGGTGGAGGCGGGCGGATCGCTCCTCCTCATCGCGGACCATATGCCCTTCCCGGGTGCGGCCAGCGCGCTCGCCGCGGCGTTCGGCGTGCACATGCGCAACGGCTTCGCGTTCGACTCGTCGCGCACCATCAGCCGGTTTTCCTTCACCCGCGCGAGCGGGCGCCTGGCGGCGCACCCGGTCACGGACGGACGCGACGCCACCGAGCGCGTGGACAGCGTCGTGGCGTTCACCGGGCAGGCGTTCCACGTGGATGCGCCTGCGCGGGCGCTGATGACGCTCGATCGCGGCACGATCGTGCTCGAGCCGCACGTGGCGTGGCAGTTCGACGAGAAGACGCCGACGGTGCCGGGTGCCGGCCTGCTGCAGGGAGCCGTGCTGACATACGGCAAGGGCCGCGTCGCCATCTTTGGCGAGGCCGCCATGTTCTCGGCGCAGCTCGGCGGCGCGCGGCGCCTGCCAATGGGCATGAACGATCCCGCGGCCCCGCAGAATCCGCAGTTTCTGCTGAACGTCATGCACTGGCTGAGCGGGCTGCTGCCGGCCGGACGGTAGGCGGCAAAACGCACGTGAGGCGACGGATCATCCGTCGCCTCGCGTGTTTCTGCACACCAGCCCTCGCGGGTGACGCGCTACCGGAGTTCGCCCGTCGTCGTGCAGTTCGCCACGACCCATGCCTCGGTGGCGATAGTGCGGGCACGCTCCGTGGACGGCTGGGCCGACTCCTGGCCGACGGTGGCGTCGGCGGCCGCGACCCAATCGCATGCTCTGCCACCCGGGCGGAGATCCAGTGCCTCGAGCGCCAGCACGCCGCTGTCGCGCGCCGAACTCGACGAGCCTCCCCCGTACGACGCGCCCGAGGTCGAGGTACCGCCGCGCCCACCCGAAAACGAGCCCGCGCCGCGGAGGGCCGCAAGCTCACGATGGAAGGCGATCCCCGCGTCCCCCTGCGACACCGTGGACCCCGGCACCCGATCCGGCGCGCAGGCAGCCGCCAGGACGCCGCACAGCAATGCGGCAGTACCACGGGCGCGTCGGCAGGAAGTACGGGCGTTCATGGCGCTCAGGGCTGAAAAGGCGGGAAAGGACGGTATTGTAACTAACTCCGCCAGGGCGAGAGGTCAATGAACGGACGAGCGAAGCCTATCGCGCATCACGGAGGGCCGGCACTTCCGAACGCCGCACCTCAAAGCGCTCCGTGGCCAGCCGGTCGCCCCGCGCCCAGACGCTGACCTCCCAGACGCCCTCGTCCTTGGCGGCGTCGAGCCCGGGGTGGTACCAGCTGACTTCCCAGTCGGCCGAGATGTGGAAGTCGTATTCGTACACGGCCCGGCGGGGCGAGACGAGGCGAATGCGCACCGTGATGTCGTCGGGCAGGAAGCTCCACCGATTCCAGATGTACAGCGGCGCGTTGGGCGCCATCACGGGCGTCTCGACGAATCCCCCACCCTCGCCGCGCGTGAAATGGCCCACCCGAAGTTCCGGCGGCTCAGGACGCGCGTAGTTGGCGATGGTGACCACACGCCGCTGGGTCGTGTCGTACCCGACGAGGCGCCCGGCGTAGTCGTAGTTGGCCCAGACGTACCAGTTGGCCGCGAGTTCGCGGTACATGCGCACGCGCTCGAGGTTGCGCGCGGCGAGATTCTGCTGCTCGGTGGGATCACGCGAGATGTCGTACAGCTCCGGCTGGCGGCCATCGAGCTGCGCGATGTACTTCCAGCGGCCGTCGCGGAGGCCGAACTGCGCAGGGCGCGCGTCCTTGTGGAAGTAGGCGATGCGCGCCTCGTACCCCGGCGCCGTCAGGTCCTGTCCCGGCACGTTCGCCGCGGGCAGGCCGAGCAGCGAAAGCGTGGTCGGCATGATGTCCCCGTGCTGTCCCAGCCGGGGCGACACCACCGCACCGCCGCCGATGCCGGGCGCGGCGATGAACATGAAGTTCCGCACGTTCTCGTCGTACAGCCGGTTGCGGTGCACCCAGTTGTCCTTGTGCAGGTCCGCGAACGCCTCGCCGTGGTCGCCGGTGATCACGACCAGCGTCTGCTCGAGCACGCCGCGCTGCCGCAGGTCCTCGAGCAGGCGACCGATGGCGGCGTCCGTGTAGTGCAGCGAATTGGCGTAGCGCGAGACATCGTCCTCGCCGCGCATCGGCCCGCGATGGCCGGCCCACGTGCCGTACGGGTGGTGCGTCGCGATCGTCTGGACCTCGAGGAAGAACGGCCGGCCGGCGCCGGCCGTGCGGTCGAGCCACCGCATCATCGGCGCCCGCAGCGCGTCCTCGTTCACGCCCCACGAGTGGATCTCCTGCTCGGGCTCGAACGTGGGCGTGCCATCCTGGTAGTGTACCACCGTATCCCACGGCATCGTGAGGTAGAATTCCCGCACGTAGCCGAAGCGCAGGTCGGGCGCCGCAAACAGCCCGGTGCGGTACCCGGCGTCGCGGAAGGCGCTGACGAGCGTGGGCTCGCGCAGCGGCAGCGTCAGCTCGTCACCGACGCTCCCCCAGGTGATCGCACGCCCGCCGGTCATGATGGGCACATGCGCGCGCGTCGTCGCCGGATACACGCCGTACAGGTTGGGGAAGATGAGCGCGTCGTCCGCCAGCGCGGCGAGGGTGGGGGTGAGCACCGGGTCGAGGCGCCCGGCGGGCAGCAGCTGATGCGCGCCCACCGACTCGAGCACGATGAACAGTACGTTGCGCCGTTGCGCGGCGCGCAGCGCCCGCGCGCGCGCCATCATCGCCCGGTCGGCCGCGCTGTCGGCGCGCCACTCCGCATCACGCAACACGAACAGCTCCGGCCCGCGCGGGAGCGGGACGCGCGGCACCGCCGTGGCGTCGGGCGGCGACCAGAAGATGCCGAGCAGCGGAAACCGGTCGAGCTCGTAGCGATCACGGACGTTGCGCAGCACGGGCACCGCGAGCGCGGCGTACGCGCCGAGCGCCACCAGCAGCGTGGCCTGCCGCGGCGCGGCGCCCGCCGGGGTGTACACCCGCGCCACCAGCATGCGATGCAGCATCACGAGCAGGGCGATGAGCATCGTGAAGTTCACGTACGTCATCCAGTCCGCGTCGCTCGCCGCCGAGCCAAGCAGGCGGGGGATGGCGACGCCGAGGTCCAGCACGCCGCCATCGGTCTGCGCGATCGAGAGGTGATCGCGAAAGCGCTTGAAGGTCAGCTGGTCGAACGTGACGAGGACCAGCACCTTCGTGACGAGGAACCAGGCGCCGAAGGCCCACGGGCGACGGCGCGCGGCGGCGTATACCACGCCGCCCATGACGATGGCGGCGATGAGCGTCTGCCATTGCAGGAATGGCAGCGCCGCGAGAAAGGCGGCGACGGACCGGTCGGCTTCGCTCACCGGCGCGACGTAGCGCACGAAGAGCTGCGCCTGCACCATCGTCGTGTACGCAAAGACGGTGAGCGCCACCTGCACGGCGAGCGTCGCCCGTACCTCGCGCGACCGGTGCTCCACGGGCAGCACGGGAGCGGCGGACGTCAGAAGAGCACCGTCGGCCATGCGCGGTCCGGGCGCCAGACGCGGGCAGGCAGCGCGCGCCACCAGGCGCCGGCACCCGTCGCCTTGAACTCGGATGCCATGTTGTCGTCGGTGATATTCCAGAGGTCGTTGGCGCGGCGCAGCGCCGGCGCGAGGTCACCACTCACCTGGTCGAGGATCGCGTCCACCACCTGCGCCGCGCGATCGCCGCGAATGCGCGGCGCGCCGTCCGGTCCCGCCACGGCGAGCACGGCCGCCCGGCGCTCGTCGCGGCCCTGGTTGAACGGTGCATCGCTCGCCGCGATGTAGTTCGACGCGCGAATGACGTGCCGCCAGACGCCCGACGCGGTGTAGAGGACGTCGAGCGACCCCGTGCCGTTGAAGTAGGCCACGCCGCCCTCCGCGAGGTGGCCCTTCAGCAGCTGGAGGAACTCGGCGGAGAGCTCGTGCGTCGCACCGGCGCGCCAGTGCCACTCCGTGTTCGCTACGATGACGTCGAACCGGCGGTCTGGATGCTGCGCCAGCCAGCGGCGCGGATCGGCGAGATGCAGGCGCACGCGCGGATCGTCGAGTACACCCGCGATGGCGGGCTGCCGCCAGAGCGCCTCGAGGTAACCCGGATTGCCCTCGACGACGGTGAGCGAATCCACGGCACGCACGTCGGCCAGGATGCGCGTCCACGCGCCGCTGCCAAGCCCGAGCTGCAGGATCCGGCGCGGCGCGCGATGCAGCGCCGGCACCAGGAACGCACGGCCGAGGAGATTTGGATTGGCGTCCGCATCCAGCGAGTAGGCGCCTCGATACAGCCCGTCGCCGTAGGCGCGGCCGTCCGGCGTCACCCCGACGACGCCGGCGCGCCCATGCACCACGACCTCATAGCGCGTCTCGCGGGCGCCAGGGCCGAAGTGGACGTGCGCGAGGAAGCCCTCGAAGAGCCGGTCATGCGCACCGAGCGCGCCGAGCGCACCGAGCGCAAAGACGGTGACGCCTGCGCGGCGACGGCGCTCCGGAGCGGCAAGCCAGAGCGCCTGGGCCAACCCGAGGGCGCCGAGCGCGAGAATGAGGATGGTGTGTTCGAGTGATTCGACGTCCAGCAGCACGAACCCGGTGACGAGCACCCCAACCGCCGCCCCGATCAGGAGCGCCGAGGTAGCGCGCGCGATCGCGAGCGACCGCCCGTGTCCGAGCGCCGCGGACGCTTCGCAAAGCACCGGTATCAGCGCGGCCATCGCCGCAGACGCGAGCGCGGCGCCGGCAAGGAATGCGGCGCGACCGACCGCGGGCTCCGTCAGCATTACCGCCGCTCCGAGCGGCATGGAGACGTAGAAGACGGCCCCGGAGAACGCGACCAGCAGTGCGCCAACGCGCAGCGTCCCCATTCCGAGGCGTTCCTTCAACGGCAATCCGGCGAGTAATCCAACCGCGAGACCCGCGAGCACGACGCTCAGGGTATGCGTGAACGTCTCCGGCCGGTTGCCGTTGGCGCTGCCGATCACCCGGCTCCACAGCATTGCCTGTCCCGCCGTCAGGGCGCCCGCCGTGACCGCCGCCACGTCGAAAGTGCGAGGCGATGTCGAGGGGCGTACCGTCATGCCGCCTCCGTCGCGCCCGCCGGCACGCGCCGCGCGAGCAGGATGGCCGCGCCAAGCGCCGACGCCAGGCAGAGCGCGGCCGCTCCAAGCAGCGTGCCGCGAATGCCGGTGAAGGCAAAGAGCACGTCCACCGCCAGCACGCCCGCGACGGCGGCCCCCAGCAACGCCGCACCCCACCACGCGCCGACAGTCCGGTCACGCCCCGGCGGCCGTGGGAGCGCGGCCACCAGCGCCATGTGTGCGGCGCCCATCAGCATCATCGGCACGGCCAGCACACCAGCCGCCGCGGCGCTCGTGGTCGCGAGCGCCGCGCCTCCGACGGCGGCGCCGACCATCGATATGATGGCGATGCTCGCCGCGCCCCAGAGTGCCGCGGCCACCTGCAGCACGACGAAGACCCGTGCCAGCCGGGCCGGCCACCAACGCACCATCCGCGCACCGACGAGCAGACCGAGCGCAAGCCCCGCCAGGAGCGCGGCGGTGATCAGCGTGGAAAGATCCGCCGACGCGCCGAACTGGCGCTCGAGCAGCCGCCGCCACGTGATGGCGAAGAGCATCGTGGCCGCGCCTGTCACCCCGAGCAGCCCAAGCGCCGCGCCACGGGGGCGATCCGCATCGGTCGGCGTTCGCCGCGGGACCGCACGGCGCAGCACCCAGAGCTGGGCGGCCACGAAGAGCGC
>JACREJ010000077.1 GCA_016218305.1 Gemmatimonadota bacterium
GGCGGCGGGCGCCTCTGGCGCGGCCGGGGCTTCTGCCACCGGTGCGGCGGGAGCGGACGGTGCCGACTCGACGGCGGGAGCCGACGGCGCCGCTACCGGTTCGGCAGCAGGCGCGGCCGGGGCCGCGGCGCGCTCGGCGGCGGGAGCCGCCTTCGGCGTCTCGGCCGGCGGCGCTTCAACGATGACGGGCTCGGGCGCGGGCTCCGGCACCGGGGGCGCCGCGCGACGGCGGCGCACCTTGTGCGCTTCCACGGGCTCCGGCGCGGGAGCAGGCTCCTCGGCCTTCTTCTTGGCGCGCGACTTCGCGGCGGGCTTCTTCTCCTCCGCGTCGGGCGTCGCGTCGGCGGCCGCACTGCCACGCCGCCGGCTCTTGGCCGCCGATGCCGGCGTCTCCGCCGACTTCTGGGCACGCACGCGCTTCTCGCGTTCCCACCGGGCACGCGCGCGCGAAATCTGGTCGTCCGTCAAGGGCGTCAGGTGGCTGCGCACAACGACATCCATCGAGCGAAGCATGGACAACACTTCGTCGCTCGAGATGCCGAATTCGGCCGCCAGGTCACTCACCCGAAGCTTCGTCAAACCGCCTCCCTCGTGCTGCTACTCGCCCGCGGGGCGGAGCGCCCCGCGAATTCCTTTCGCCAGCTGTGCGTCAACGATGCCAATCACCGCCGTCGCTTCCCTGCCCGCCACGCCGCCCAGTTCGGACGCCGTAAACCCATCCACGGTGAGGATGCCCTTCGCGGTCAGCATCGGGACGATCTTGTCCCGGCTGTGACGCGACACATCCCCCGCCACCAATGCGACCCGCAGCGCCCCACTCTGTGCCGCGGCCCGCACCTGATCCACCCCCACCACCGCGTTACGCGCACGCACCCCGAGGCCAGCCAGGCCAAGCAGTCGGCGACGCAGCGCAGCGTCCATCACCAGCTCCTGCTCACGCGGGTTCGGGCTCGGCCGTGCCGCCGTCTTCCGCGGCCGCTTCGCCGCTGTTGTCGTCGGTGGTGAGCTCGTTGATCAGCGCGATGATGCGATCGGCCTCTTCCGGGGCAATGCCCGGCAAGCGCAGGAAGTCATCGCGCTCGAGGTCGAGAATGTCATTGAGCGTGCGGAAGCCGCCGGCCTCGAGCACCGCGACCGTCGCGGGCGGCAGGCCCTCGATGGAGGAGAGGTGCACGTCGGCGGCCGCGTCGTCCTCGGGGAGCGGCTGGAAGAGCGGCATGTCCCCGCCGCGCTCGAGCCACTCGCGGCTGGAATACAGGTCGATCTTCCATCCCGTGATCTCAGAGGCGAGACGCACGTTCTGCCCGTTGCGGCCGATGGCCAGCGAGAGCTGGTCCTCGTCCACGACGGCTTGGATGGTCTTGGTGGCGGCGTCGCTGAAGACGCGCGCGACCTTGGCCGGCGCCAGCGCCAGCTTGGCGAAGCGCTCCGGATCGGGCGACCACGGCACGATGTCGATGCGCTCGCCGCCGAGCTCCTGCACGACGGCCTGCACGCGCGCGCCCTTGAGGCCGACGCAGGCGCCCACCGGATCGATGGCGTCGTCCTTGGAGACGACGGCGATCTTGGTGCGGCTGCCGCACTCGCGCGACGCGGCCTTGATCTCGACGATCCCCTGCTGGATCTCGGGGACCTCGAGCTTGAAGAGCGCCTGCACGAACATCGGGTCGGCGCGCGAGAGGACGAGGCGCGGCCCCTTGGGCGTCTCCTCGATCTTCTTGAGCACCGAGCGCAGCGGCTCACCCTGCTTGTAGTCCTCGCGGTGGTTCTGCTCGCGATACGGGATGATGGCTTCGGCTTCGCGGAACTTGTTGAGCATCACGACGATCTTGCCGCGCTCGATCTGCTGGATCTCGCCCGAGAGCAGGTCGCCGACGCGCCCCGAGAACTCGTCGCGGATCTTGGTGCGCTCGCCTTCGCGGACGCGCTGGATGATGCGCTGCTTGGCCGCCTGCACCGCCGACCGCCCGAACTCGGCAAACTCGACGGGCTCTTCCATGATGTCGCCGGGCTGGAACTCCGGATCCTCGAACCGCGCCTCTTCGAGGGCGATCTCGCGCGACGAGTCCTCGACCGTCTCGACGACGGTCTTCAGGAGGACGATGCGAATCTCGCCGCGGGCCTCATCGATGGAGATGTCGGCCTGCACATTGGGCCCGTGCTTCTTGGCGAGGGCGGCATGAATGCCGTCCGTGAGCAGGGCATGCAGCTCCGCGCGGTCGATCTGCTTTGCGTTCGACAGTTCGCGGAACGCGGCAAGGATTTCAGCCGAACCAGACATCCAGACCTCGTTACGGTTTCCAGTGAAACACCAGGCGGGCCTCATCCACGTCGGCCAGCCCGAGCACGTGCTCAGCTCCCTTCGCGTCGCGGAGGCGCAGGCGCACCGCGCCGGCGTCGTCCTCGACTGCCACGATCTCCACTTCGGCGCGTCCCCCGAGGGCCGCGCTCTTCACGCTCGCCTTGCGCCCCGCGAAGCGACGCCAGTCGCCCTCGGTGCGCAGCGGCCGTTCCATTCCAGGTGACGAGACCTCAAGCACGTAGCGGTCGCCGAAGAGCGACGGATCCGCATCCAGTCGCGCCTCGATGGCCCGCGATGCCCCCGCGCAGTCGTCTACGGTGACCTTCTCGAGGTCCCTGCGGTCGATGCGCACGTCGAGCAGCGGACGCTGGCGGGTGCCACCGACACGCAATTCGACGAGGTCAAAGCCCAACGAGTCAAGTGCAGCACTGACAATGGGTTCCAGCATTTGCTTCACTTGAATTCGATCCCAAAAGAAGACAAAAAAATGTGGGGGGCGACCCCACATTCCCAAGGCGGTCGCCATCCCCGCCCAGCAAGTAACTATAGATGTTTGCGAGGCCAGCGTCAAGAGAAACAACAGAGAAACAACAGAGAGAAAACAGAGAGACAACAGTACCCTCACGGGATGGGCCCTGTTGTCTCTCTGTTGTTTGTCTGTTTTCTCTCTGTTGTTTCTCTTCTATGCTGCTGGTGCTATGACTGCAACCTGTCTTCCCGTGTCTCCCGCGCGGTGCGAGAAAAAGCGGTCATTACGGCACTTCGTGCAGTGCGGACTGATCTCCACCTGTTTCACGCCGGCGATGCGGGCCTGGTCGGCGAGCAGCGCGCGCAGGTCCACCGTCGCGGGGGCCGCGATAGTGCGGCGCATGAGCTGCGCGTAGACGTCCGGCCCCACCTCGTAGCACTTGCCGCAGATGGCGGGGCCGAGGTGCACCACGAGATCGCGCGCGTGGCAGCCCATGTTGGCGAGCGCGCGAATGCCCGACTCGAGAATCCCGCCCGCCGTCCCCCGCCATCCGGCGTGCAGGAGCGCCGACGCCCCCTTCGGATGCCCGAGGAAGATGGGGACGCAGTCGGCGATGGTGACGACGAGCGTGGTGTCGTGATGCGCCGTGAGGTGTCCGTCGGCGGAATCGACGCGCAGCCAGCCGTCCCATCCCGGCGTGTGCGTCACGATCTTGATGCCGTGCACCTGGTGCGCCGACGCCATGCGTCCGCCCGTGGAGCGCAGGAGGGCGAGCCAGCGCTCGTTCACCTCCCCCACCGGGGCGGTGTCGGTGAAGCCGTACGTGCCGGCGTCGCGCGTCGTCGTGAACGCGCTCAGTCCGAGGACGGCAAACGACGCCACCCGTTCGCGCGGGGGCAGTGCACCGCTCACGCCTGCTCCGGGTGGTGCGCGCCGCGGATCACCTGTCCTCGGGCACGCGGGTGATGCGCGCCCCGAGGGCGTTGAGGCGCTCGTCGATGCGCTCGTAGCCGCGGTCGATCTGGCCGACGTTCTTGATGGTGCTCGTCCCGCGCGCGCAGAGTGCGGCGAGGAGCATCGCCATGCCGGCGCGAATGTCGGGACTCTCCACCGTCCCGGCGCGCAGCTCCGACGGACCGGCGACGAGCGCACGGTGCGGATCACAGAGCACGATGCGCGCCCCCATCGACACCAGCTTGTCCACGAAGAACAGGCGCGACTCGAACATCTTCTCGTGCATCAGGATCAGGCCGTCGCACTGTGTGGCGGTGACGATGGCGATCGACATCACGTCGGCCGGGAAGGCCGGCCAGGGCTGGTCCTCGAGCTTGGGCACGTGCCCGCCGATGTCATTCTGGATGACCATCGACTGCGCGGCGGGGATGATGAGGTCATCGCCCTCGGCGCGGCAGGTGATACCGAGCCGCTCGAAGCCCATCAAGGTGGAGCGCAGGTGGCGAATGCCGGCGCTGGCGATGCGCAACTCGCTGCGGGTGACGGCGGCGAGCCCGATGAACGACCCCACCTCGATGTGGTCGGGGCCGATGGCGTGCGTGGCGCCGCCGAAGGTGGCGCCGCCGTGGATGGTCAGCGTGTTGGTGCCGATCCCCTCGATGCGCGCGCCGAGGGCGACGAGAAACTCGCACAGGTCCTGGACGTGCGGCTCGCTGGCCGCGTTGCGGAGGACCGTCGTGCCGGTCGCGGCGGCGGCGGCCATCACCGCGTTCTCGGTGCCGGTGACGCTCGGCTCGTCGAGGAAGACGTCGGCGCCGGTGAGCCCCTTGGTCGTGAAGCGGATCTGCTCCGACATCACGTGGTCGGCGCCCAGCTGCTGCAGCGCGAGGAAGTGGGTGTCGAGGCGGCGGCGCCCGATGACGTCGCCGCCAGGCGGTGACAGCGTGACCTCGCCGCAGCGTGCCAGGAGCGGCGCGGCGAGGAGGATGGAGCCGCGGATGCGGCTGCACATGGCGAGGTCGAGCGCGCGCGCGGAGACCGACTTGGCATGCACGTGCAGCGTATTCGGGCCGGTCCAGTTGGCTTCGGCCCCAGTCGTCGCGATGAGCTCGACGAGGATCTCGATGTCCTTGATGCGCGGCACGTTCTGCAGCGTCACCGGATGCTCGGTGAGGAGCGTCGCGGCGACGATGGGGAGGGCCGCGTTCTTGTTGCCGGAGGGGCGGATGGTGCCGCTGAGCGGACGGCCGCCGTCGACGAGGAATTTCATGCGTACAACTTACGTGTGATGAAGACTTTGGGAAACTGATTGGGGATTGGGAGCTCGGATTTGGATGAGCGATTTGGATTGGCGATTGGGATTGGGGATCCGGATTCACGATGCGCCGCACTCGCCATCCAGATCGTTCCTCCCAATCGCCGATCCAAATCCCCAATCCCAATCCGAGCTCCCAATCTCAATCAGCTTTCCCGGGCCCTTGCATTTGCGCCTGCGCCGTCGGATGCTACGAACATGACTCCCCTTCTCCAAATCGCCTCGGACACGCTGATCGTGCGGCAGGTGACGCCCGATCGCGCGGGGTTTGACCAGGTCGTGTTCGTCGCGGCGGGGCTCGCGCAGATCGTCACGCTCGTCGTCGTGGTGCTGCTCGCCGTCATCTTCTTCCGCATGTGGAAGGCGCAGCAGGCCATGCAGGAGCAGCTCGGGCGGCTGACCTCCAAGATCGACCCGATGATCGCGAGCGCCACCGCCGCCGCGGAAAACGTGCGCGAGCTGACCGACGCCGTGAAGCAGGATGCGATGGCCGCCGCCGAGGCGCTGTCCAACGCCACCGAGCGCGTGCGCGATTCCGTGAGCGGGATCGCCGACCGCATCGACGACTTTGGCGACCTGCTCGGGCGCGTCACCGACAAGGCCGAGGCGGTGGCCGACGTGGCGGGCGCCGCCGTGAGCACGATCAAGGCCGGGTCGCGGTTGTTCAAGCGCGACGAACGCCCGCACCGACCAAGCGACCCGCGGCACCGCCGCGAGGAGCCGCGGCGCGAGGCGCCGCATCGCGAGGTGACGCATCGCGACGCGCCACGCCATGAGCCCCGCCGCGAAGAACCGCGCCGCGAAGAACCGCGCCGTGACGCACCGGTGCGCATCGAGGAGCGGCCGGCGGCCGCCGCCCCCGCCCGGGTGGAGGAGTTCGACGAACCGATCCGCCTGACCGACGAGGACGAAGGGCACGAGTCGCCGTACGCCGAGGAAGGTGGCGCGACCGCGGCGGCTGGCGACGGGTCGCGGCCGCCGCGGGCCAAGCGGCGCCGCAATCGTCGGCGGCGCGGCGGAGGCGGCGCGGGTGGTCCCACTGACGGCGGG
The DNA here is from genome assembly GCA_016218305.1 of Gemmatimonadota bacterium. Taxonomy (GTDB): domain Bacteria; phylum Gemmatimonadota; class Gemmatimonadetes; order Gemmatimonadales; family Gemmatimonadaceae; genus PNKL01. Next base: position 6,091 of record JACREJ010000077.1, read on the forward strand.
TCGCAGCCGCCGCCATGACGCTGTGACGCACCACCGCGTTCGACGGCGAACGAATCGGCGGCCCGCGCCCCTCCTGCGCGGGGCCGTCGCCGTGGTGGTGCTGCTCGCCCTGACTCCCGCCGTGGTGCACGCCTGGACGCCCGGCACACACATTCTCCTCGGTGAGGCCGTGCTGCGGTCGGCCTTCCTGCTCCCGCCGCGCGTCGCCGAACTGCTGCTGGCCTTCCCGTACGACTTTCTCTACGGGTCCATCGCCGCCGACACGAGCATCGCCAAGAAGTATGCGCGCTTCGGGCGGCACTGCCACCACTGGTACGTGGGCCTCGAGATCCTCGATCGCGCGCGCGACGAGACGCTGCAGGCCTTCGCGTACGGCTACCTCGCGCACCTCGCCGCCGACGTCGTAGCGCACAACTGGTTCGTGCCGCACCAGCTCGCGGTCACGTCGAGCACCAGCACGATCGGGCACTCGTACTGGGAGAGCCGGTTCGAGTCGCACCTCGGCGTGCGGCACAGCCGCCGCGCGCACGAGATCATCCTGCTCGACCATGCGCGCGCCGACGACCACCTCGACCGCATCCTGAGCCCGACGATCTTCAGCACGCACACCAACCGCCGGATCTTTCGCGGCATGGTGCGCGTGACCGACGCCGAGAGCTGGCAGCGCATCTTCGCGGTGATGGCGGAGCGCAGCCGCTGGGACCTCGAGGAGCGCGACGTGGGCGCGTACCTCACGCGCTCGTTCGACTACGTGGTGGACTTCCTGCGGCGGGCGGACGGAAGTGAGCCGTACGCGCACGACCCGTCAGGCGAGGAGCCGCTGCGGGCGGCCAAGGCGGTGCGGCGCGCCGCGCTGCGCCGCGGCGGGGACAGCGACACGGCGCGCATGGCGGCGCTGCGGCATTTCGGGCTCCCGGTGACGTCGCTGGGCTTCACGGGGCAGCTGACGGCGCCGCTGTACACGCCGGCGGCTTGAGCCGGCCTTCGCTGCGTACTCGGGCCTGACCGGCGTGCTCGATTCCGTGTGGGCGCGCCGCACCGGCAGAGTCTGCTCGCTCAATTCTCGGGCCTGACTGATTCCGTGTGGGCGCGCCGCACCGGCGGAGTCTGCTCGCTCAATTCTCGGGCCTGACTGGCGCGCTGCGCGCGCCCATATGCCCTCCAGTATTCGCGAGCAGACTCCGCCGGCGCGACGCGCGTCGGGATCGTCGACGTCTTCGCCGACGGACGCCGCCGGCGCGACGCGCGTCGGCATCGCTCCCTTGCTCGCGAACGAACCGTCCGCGGCGCGGCGCTCGCGGCGCATCACGCGGAGTCTCCGCCTGCGCCGGCCGCGCCGCGGTGCCCGTCGTCGCATCACGAGGCGCTCACTCTCGCGAATACTCGCAGGGCCCAGCGCGGCGCACGCCGCGCTGGGCCCGAGAATTGAGCGAGGGTGAGCGCCTCGCGAAGCGACTCCCGTCCCCGAAGTGCGGCCGCCGCCTCGCTAGTCGTCGTCGCGCTCGAGACCAGCGAACGCCACGACGAGACGCTTGCGCCCCACCGCTTCGTCGTCGAACTCGATGGTGACCTTTGCGTCGCGCCCCTGCCCCGCGAGGTCGAGAATGGTGCCGCTGCCGAACGCCTTGTGCCGCACGCGCGCGCCCTTCACGTAGATCGGCGCGACCTGCGACTCCTCTTCCGTCGGCGGCGCCCACGCGGTGGGGCGCGACATCGGGGTGCCGGGGCGCCGCATCGCGGGCGTGGTGTACGCGAACGCGCTGGCACTGCCGCGCAGCTTGGACGTCACCTGCGCGTCGTACAGCTCCTTGGGCACTGGCGAGATGAACGACGACATGATCCCCGGCATCAGCTCGCCGTTGCGCCGCCGCGACATCGCCCACGTGAGCGTGAGCTTGCGCTCGGCGCGCGTGATGGCGACGTAGAGCAGGCGGCGCTCCTCCTCGAGCATCTCGGGA
>JACREJ010000078.1 GCA_016218305.1 Gemmatimonadota bacterium
GTGGAGAACGCCACTTTCGCGGCCGACCTGCGTGCGACGGATACGCCCGACCGGCTGGTCGCGGACGTGGTGGCGCAGTTCGGCGCGCTTGACCTGCTCGTGAACTCGGCAGCCATCATGCGGCGCGTCGCGCTCGACGCCGTGACGGCCGCCGAGTGGGACGAGACGTTCGCCATCAACGCGCGGGCGCCCTTCTTCCTGTCGCTCGCGGCCGCGCGCGCCATGGGCGACGCCGGCGGCGCCATCGTGAACATCGCCGACCACCTCGCGCACGAGAGCTGGCCGCTGCTGGTGCCGCACGCGGCCAGCAAGGGAGCGCTCGAGACCATCACACGCCAGCTCGCGGTGCAACTGGCCCCGCGCGTGCGCGTGAATGCGGTGGTGCCCGGCGCCGTGCTGCCGCCTGACGGGTGGCCCGAGAAGGCGCGCCGGGCCTTCGAGGAAGCCACGCCGCTGCGACGGCTCGGCACGCCTGACGACGTGGCGCAGGCCGTGGTCTACCTGGCCTCGGCGCCCTACGTGACGGGCCAGCTTCTCTTCGTGGACGGCGGCCGGCACGTGGGCTGAGGGGCGAGCCCCCTTCCAGCGCGCGTACGATTCGGTGAATCTTTCGGGAGAGACCGGGCCGCGCCGCGGCCCCATTCATCCAATCGGAACGACACGTGGCAACGCACGAATACGAAGTGATCATCATTGGCGCGGGCCCGGCTGGGCTCTGCGCCGGCATGTATGCCGGCCGTTCAATGCTCAAGACCGCCGTGCTCGAGCAGGGCCTGCCGGGCGGCGAGCTGCTGAACACCGAGGTCATCGAAGACTACATCGGGTTTGAGCACATCCTCGGCTCGGAGCTCGCCGAGAAGTTCCAGGCGCACGCGGTCAAGTTCGGCATGGACCTGCAGACCTTCGTGCGCGTCGAGAAGGTCACCAAGCAGCCCGACGGCACCTTTCTGGTGACCACCGAAGGCGGCGACAGCTACCACGCGCCTGCCGTCATCGTGACCGCCGGCGGCACACCGGTGAAGCTCGGCGTGCCGGGCGAGCTCGAGTACGCCGGCAAGGGCGTGAGCTACTGCGCCATCTGCGACGGCGCCTTCTACAAGGGGCACACGATCATGGTGGTGGGCGGCGGCGACGCCGCGCTCGAGGAGGCCGACTTCCTCACGCGCTACGCGAGCAAGGTCTATCTCGTGCACCGGCGCGACGAATTCCGTGCGTCGAAGATCGTGCAGAAGCGCGCGCTCGCGAACCCGAAGATAGAGCCCGTGTACGACACGGTCGTGGATGCCATCCACGGCGACGCGCAGGGGCTCATGACGCACGCGACGATCCGCAACCTCAAGACAGGCGCGGTGCGTGACCTCGTCGCGACCGGCTGCTTCGTCTTCGTCGGCTTCAAGCCGAACACCGGCGTCATTGACGGGCACTTCGAGCACGACAGCACGGGCTACATCCTCACCGACTCGAACATGATGACCTCCATCGAGGGGCTGTTCGCGGCGGGCGACGTGCGCGTCCAGCTCACGCGGCAGGTGACGACGGCGGTCGGCGATGCCACCACGGCGGCGATCGCGGTGGAGAAGTACCTCACGGCGCGCCGCACCGGGCACCCGGTGCCGACGCCCATGCCGATGCTCGTCCGTTGATGTTCGTTCGGTCGGAGACGGTGGGCCCGTTCCAGGAGAACTGCTACCTCCTGGCCGACGCGGAGACGCGGGAGGCGGTGCTCATCGACCCGGGCGACGAGGGGGCGCGGCTGATTGCCGCCGTGGAAGAAGGCGGGTTCACGTTGCGCGCGCTGTGGATCACGCACGCGCACATCGATCACGTCGGCGGGATCGCCGCGGTCAAGCGTCGCTGGGATGTGCCCGTCCATCTGCATCCGGCCGACCGCCCGCTCTACGATCGCGCCACAGAACAGGGACGGCACTACGGCCTGCTCATCGAGGCGCCGCCGGCGCCGGATCACGACCTCGCCGAGGGCGACGTCGTGACGGTGGGCCGCCTCTCGTTCAACGTCCTTCACGTTCCCGGGCATGCGCCGGGGCACGTGGCCTTCGTCGGACACGGGGTGGTCTTCGGCGGCGACTGCCTGTTTGCGGGCTCCATCGGACGCACCGACCTCCCACTCTCCGATCCGCTGGCGATGCAGCGGTCGCTGGTGCGGCTGGGCGCGCTTCCGCCGGAGACGGTCGTCTACGCCGGGCACGGCCCCGCCACGACCATCGGCGAAGAGAATCGCACCAATCCGTTCCTCAACGGCGCGGCGCGCCTGATCTCGCGGTGACGCGCCCGCTCGCGGCGCTCATCCTCGTGGCGCTCTGGTGCGGAGCGGCCCTGCTGACGGTCACCGTCGTGGCGCCCGGCGCCTTCGCCGTGCTCCCCACGCGGGCACTGGCCGGTGAGATGGTGGGGCGCGTGCTCCCCGTGGTCTTCGCGGGCGCGATCATCGTCCCCGCGGCGGTGCTTGGCCTGGTTCCGGCGGCGCGGCGATCAGCGCTCGCCCTGACGACAGGAGTCGCGGCCGCCGTGGCGGCGGGCGTGGCGCTCTGGGTGGTCAATCCGCGCATCGCGGCGCTGCGCGCCGCGGCGGTGATGCCCATCGATCAGCTGGCACCCGCCGACCCGCGGCGCGCGATGTTCGGCCTGCTGCATGGCGTGTCGGTCGCCCTGCTTGGGCTTGCCATGCTCGCCCTCGTCGCGTTGCTTGTGCACCTTGCGCGTGCCGCTGCCGAGCGCGCTCCATCGTCCGGAGAGGCCCGATGACCCGTCGCCACACCGTTCCGCTCGTCCTTGCCGCGCTCGCCGCGGTCTCCGTGGCCTGCGTGGATGCCACGAATCCCGTGGCGGTGCCCTACGGATTCGTCACGTTCGTTGCGCAGCAGGCGGGAAGCGGCTACACCGCCTCGCCGATCGGGACGTTTTTCAGCGCGAGCGGACTGGGCGTCCCCACGGCGATCTCCCCGTGGGATTCCTGCCGCCTGCAGACGTACTCGCGAGCCACCGTCGGGCTGGGCGATGTCTACCCCAACATCGGCGCCGGGTCGGCGATCCAGCTCAAGGTCTCGGGGCGCACCGACTCGATCTTCCCCGCCTCGGTCGGCGGCGAGGTCCAGTACCGGCTGCGCGCCGCGAGCATGCCGTACCTGCCCGGCGACACGGTCAGCGTGGTGATTCCGGGGCACGCCGACGGATTCCCGGCGATCACGTTCAAGGCCAAGTCGGCCGAGGCGCTGGCGGTGACGGACTTCGGCACGCCGTCCGGCACGTCGCGGCTCGACCTGCGGTGGAATGCGGGGCAGGACTTCAATTCCACCGTGGCCTTCTCGTTCCGCTACGGCGCGCTCAGCGCCGACACGCTGAACACGCAGGTCTACTGCCAGTTCAGGGACGACGGCGCGGACTCCATTCCGTCCAGGTACATGGGCGCGTGGACGCAGGCACGCATCAAGACCTGGGTGGCGACGAGAGTGCGCACCTATGTCGCGCCCGTGGCGCGGAACGGCTACTTCGACTTCATCTCCACCTTCGACGTCCCCACGCCGCCGTCGCCCTAGTCACGCACTGGCGAGGCTGCGCGGCACGTCGCGGATTCGGTACTTCCTGACCGCCACTCCGGTTGGTAATCTCTCCCTATGCGCATTGACGATCGGCTCGGCTGGCGACGCGTCGGGCTCCGGGTCCGCGAGCCTCGCCATGGATAAGCTGCCGTTCATCGGCGCGATCCTGGCACGCCGTCGCCGTCGGCGCCGTGCCGACGCGGTGGTGGCACGCCTGTTCCGCGAGCCGCGCGAGGCCGACGTGCTCTGGCTCGCGGACGCGGCGACGAGCGGCGACGTGGATCATGCGCGATGGGAACTGCGCTACGCCCGCCGCGCGCTCGGGCTCATCGCCGCCGAGCGTGACGCGCTCGACGACCAGACCGCGTCGGACATTGCGACGGCCATCACCTCGGCCTTTACGATCGACCCGCACATCTCGCCCGATCGGCGCCCGCTCGCCGAGCGTCAGTTCAACGATCGCGTCACGACCTATCGCGAGGCGCTGCAGTCGCGCGGCGGGACCATCGGGCCGGCCGACAAGCTGGGGCGCATGCTCCTCGCCTTCGCCTCCGACTCGGCGCGGACCGCCGGCTCACCGCTCGCCCGCGCGATCGACCTGATGCACGGCTACCTCGTGGAGGCCGGCGAGGCGCTGCGCGAGGTGTACGGCGGCGCGCCGGAACTGCCGGAGGATGTGAAGCCGTCGGAGGTGCGATAGGAAAGGGGAAGGGGGCAGGGTGTGGAAAGGGGAAGGGTGCAGGGTGTGGAAAGGGGAAGGGGGCAGAGTGTGGAACGGGAGTGGGGACGAAAAAGGGCGACGCCAATTGGCGCCGCCCTCTGTCGTATTCTGTCGTACTCTAGCTCTGAGTGCCGAAGCCGGGACTCGAACCCGGACGGGCGTAAGCCCACTGCGCCCTGAACGCAGCGCGTCTACCAATTCCACCACTTCGGCAGGGAGCAGAAACGTATCCGGACCGACAGGGTGAATCAAGGCGTCGGACGCCGGGGCGCGCGCTTTTCGGGGAGTTGCCGCGCCATTCGGAGACGGGAGCCACCCGCCGCTCGTCCTTTTCCGGGGAACCGCGCCGTCGGCGCGGGACCCTGCCTGTCCCGCGGTGTAAATTCCATACACTGTCGCTTCCTTCGCTCCGCCGCCCGTGACCAAGCCGTCCCCCGACACCGAACTGATCGCCCGCAACAAGCGCGCGCGCCACGACTACGAGGTCCTCGAGACCTTTGAGGCGGGGCTCGTGCTGCAGGGCACCGAGGTCAAGTCGCTGCGCAACGGCAAGGCGAACCTCGGCGATGCGTACGGCATCGTGAAGGACGGCGAGCTCTGGTTGATCAACCTCCACATCGCGCCGTACGAGAAAGGCTCGGCGTGGAATCACGAGGCCACGCGCACCCGCAAGCTGCTGCTGCACGCCAGCGAGATCCGGCGCCTCATTGGCGCGGTCGAACGCAAGGGACTCACCATCGTCCCGCTCGAGATGCGGTTTCGCCGCGGGCGCGCCAAGGTGGTGCTCGCGCTCGGGCGGGGCAAGAAGCTGCACGACAAGCGGGCCGACCTGAAGGAGAAGGACGCCAAGCGTGATGTGGCGCGCGCGCTGCGGAGCAGCCGATGATGCTGGCGCTTCTTTTCGCCGCTGCCATCGCGGGTCCGGTCGACTCGCTGCGCTTCGTCATCAGCGGCCGCGACTCGGCCATTCCGGTGCGCGCCGACGGGCAGGCCTCGTTCGTGATGGCCGAGGCGGCAGCCGGCGCGCTCGGCGGGCGCGTGCAGCGCCTGCCGAACCATCGGTTCCTCGTCAGCATCGCCGGCGTGGCCTTCGAGCTGGCCGACCGGGTGCCCTTCGCGCTGTCGGACGGCAGACTGTACCCGCTCGTGGTCGCGGCACGCGAGCGCGACGGGCGCCTCGAGCTTCCGGTGCAGCTCTTCACCGACGTCGCCCCCCGTGCGGGCGCGCGCCTGCGCTGGGATCCGGTGCGCCAGCGGCTCACCCCGACCACGCCGCCCCCCGCGGTCGCCTCACGCCCTTCCGCGCCGGTGGTTCGTCCCGCTGCAGAGTCAGCCGCGCCGCCGCCTCGGCCCGCCGCATCGCGCGTGGTGAGGAACGCGGACAGCGCGCCGCCTGCTCCGGCGGTGCGCCCGGCCCGGCGGCGCGTCGTCGTGGTCGACGCGGGACACGGCGGCCGCGATCCCGGCATGCGCGGCTGGAGCCCGGAACGCACCGCCGTGCGAGAGAAGGACGTCACGCTCGGGGTTGCCCTGCAGCTTGAGCAGGAGCTCGAGCGCCGCGGCTACGCCGTGGTCATGACGCGTCGCACCGACACGCTCATCACCCTCGACGATCGCGGGCGCATCGCCAACCGCAGCAAGGGCGACCTGTTCATCTCGGTGCACGTCAACGCCGCGAATCCCAAGTGGCGCGAGCCGCACGCCGCGCGCGGCTTCGAGACGTACTTCCTTGCCGAAGCGAAGACCGAGGACGAGCGCCGCGTCGCGCAGATGGAAAACGAGGTGGTGCGATTCGAGACCGAGGCGGATGCGCCCGCCAATGACCCGCTCGGCTTCATCATCAATGACATGGCGCAGAACGAGCACCTGCGCGAGTCGAACGACCTCGCAGAGATCATCCAGGGCGCGCTCCGGCGCGTGCACCCCGGCCCGAGCCGCGGCGTCAAGCAGGCCGGATTCCGCGTGCTGGTGAAGGCCTACATGCCGGCGGTGCTCGTCGAGATCGGCTTCGGCACCAACAGCTCCGAGGCGGCCTTCATGAGTTCGCCGTCCGGGCAGCGCACGCTCGCCACCGCCATCGCCGACGCCGCGGCAGAGTACCTCGGCCGCTACGAGCAGCGCATCACGCCCGGCGGCGGCCGATGACAGGCCGCGTGCGGCAGGCGATCGATTGTCGCCCGCGGCGCATCGTGGATCATGGCCAACGGCGCGTGGTGCCTCGCGGCCTGCCGGGCTGGGCACCCCGCCGCCTGCGCCAGCTCCTCCTGCCGTCCGCCGTCTGCCTGCTGCCGTCGCTGTCCGCCTGCGCGTACTACAACGGCGTCTACAACGCCAAGTCCGAGCTCACGGCCGGCGAGCGGCTCGCGCGACAGGGACGCGAGGCGGACGCGGGATCGCGATATGCCGCGGCCGCCGCAAAGGCCGAGACGGTGCTGGTGCGCCACCCGCGCACGCGCTGGCGGCCGCAGGCGCTCTCCATCGCGGCGCGGGCTTCGGCATTCTCCGGCGACTGTGCCAGCGCGAACCCACGTCTCGTCGAAGCGCTGGCACTGCCAGCGCTCGCGCCGATGGAGCGGGATCGCCTCCTCGTCGCGAAGGGCGTGTGCGAGGTGCGCGAGGCGCGTCCGGCGTCGGCGCTCGCCATTCTCGAACCGCTGTCCGTGAACGGCCAGCCGCCGGTGCGTCCCGCGGCGGCGCTCTGGGCCGCGCGTGCCGCCATCGCGCTCGGCGATGCGGAGCGCGCGCGCCGCGTCCTGGGCGCGCTCGACGCCGGCGCCGCGCACTGGGAACTCGCCCAGGCATCGCTGGGCGCGCATCAGTATGCCGCCGCCGAGTCGCTCCTCGCGCTGCGCGCCGCGCGCGGCGACGTGCGCCCGGAGCTCACGCCGATCCTGCGCACGCTCTGGCTCGCCGGGCGGCGCGATGCCGTGGAGCGGCTGGTCGCGCAGTACCAGGCGGCCGCAACACGCGCCAACGACAAGCGCTCGCTGCATATGCTCGCTGCCGACCTGCAGATCGAGGCCGGCCTCGACGCGCTGGCGCGCGGGCACCTGCTGGCCGCACGCCGCCTTGCGGTGGACAGCGTCGCGGATGCCGAGGCCGTCGCGCGCCTCACGCTGCTCTCCCTCGCACCGCTTTCCCGCCTCGAGGACGTCTCGGCCGCGGTGCGCCGCGGCTCGGTGCAGGGACGGGCGTCGCTGATCCAGCGCCGCCTCGACGACAACCTGCTGCTGGCCGAACTGCTCGCCGGGCGCGCCGATCCATCGGGCGCCTCCGCGTACCTCGCCGCCGAGGTCGCCCGCGATTCGCTGCGCGCGCCGCGGCTGGCGTACCAGCTCTTCCGGCGCATCGACCAGACCCTGCAGGGCGCCGTCATGGCGCCGCGCGGGTTGTTTGCCGCCGCGATCCTCGAGCCCGACTCGGCGGCCACCCTCCACGCGAGGCTGCGCGAGCGCTACCCGCGGTCGCCCTGGGCGCTCGCGCTCGACGGCGGCAGCCCGGGCGACCACCCGGCGTGGGAGGCGTCGGAGGCCACGCTGCGCGTTGCGTGGAAGGACGTCGCGCTGCAGTTTGCCGATTCACTCACGCGCCTGCGCACTCCGGTGCAGTCGGGCGCCAACAAGCGGACGGTCCGACCTGTGAGAAAGCCGGCGGCAAAGTCACCAGCGCAAGGCGCCATCCCATGAGCGAGGCGCTGCGCACGACCGTCGCCGGGCTCGACTTCCAGAACCCCGTGCTGCTCGCTTCCGGGACCGCGGGCTACGGGCGTGAACTCTCCGGCGTCGTCGACCTCGATCGCATCGGCGGCTTCGTCACGAAGGCGGTGAGCCCCGAGGCGCGCCACGGCAACGCCGCACCGCGCGGGTGGGATTTCGATGGCGGGATGATCAACGCCGTCGGCCTCGCCAACCCCGGGCTCGCGGCCGTGCGCACCGAGGCGCTGCCGTGGATCGCGGCGCATGTGCAGCGCGCGCGTGTGCTCGTGAACGTGGTGGGTCACACGATGGAGGATTACGGCGAGGTCGTCGCCGGGCTCGATGCCACGCCCGGCTTCCAGGGCTACGAGCTCAACGTCAGCTGCCCCAACACGAAGAAGGGCGGGCTCGAGTTTGGCGCCGATCCCGAGTCGCTGCGCGACCTCGTGTCGCGTGCCCGCGCCGCGACGGCCAAGCCGCTCTTCGTGAAGCTCTCGCCGACACTTCCCGACGTCGTCGGCACCGTGCGCGTTGCCATCGAGAGCGGCGCCACGGGGGTGACGCTGTTCAATACCTTGCCCGGCCTCGTCGTGGACACGGAGACACGCCAGCCCGTGCTCGGCTTCGGCAGCGGCGGCGTCAGCGGGCCGGCGCTGCTTCCCGTGGCGGCGCTCGCGGTGCGGCGCGTCACGCAGGCGCTGCCCGGCGTGCCCGTCATCGGCACCGGGGGCGTGAGCTCCGCGGATCATGTGCTGCAGCTCGTGCTCGCCGGCGCGTCGCTCGTGGCCCTCGGCACCGCGTCCATGGCCGCGCCGCGTGCCGCGGAGCGCATCGTGCGGGATCTCGCGCGGTGGTGCGAGGCGCACGGCGTCTCGCGGCTCGCCGACCTGCGCGGTGCACTGGAATGGCCCTCGTAATGACTCTCCCGTCTTCCATCTCCCGTCGCCCATCTGCCATTGTGGCCCTCGACGTGCCGACGATGTCCTCGGCGCGCGCCCTCGTGGACCGGCTCGAGGACACCGCCGATTTCTTCAAGGTGGGGCTCCAGCTCTACACCGCGGAGGGACCGCGCGTGGTCGAGTGGCTGCGCGGCATCGAGAAGCGGGTCTTCCTCGATCTCAAGCTGCATGACATTCCCAACACCGTGCGCGGCGCGGCGCAGAGCGCGGCATCGCTCGGCGTGGAGCTCCTGACGGTGCACGCGGTGGGCGGCGAGGCCATGCTGCGCGCGGCGGTGGAGGGCGGAGGTGCCACGGGGATCCTGGCGGTGACGGTGCTCACGTCGATGACGCAGGGCGAACTCGAAGCGGCGCGTGGATATGCCGTGTCCAGCGTGTCCGACGAAGTGCTGCGCCTGGCGCGCGCGGCCGACGTCGTGGGTGCCCATGGCATCGTCTGTGCCGGCTCGGAAGTGGCGGACGTGCGCGCCGCGCACGGCGACCGCCTGCGCACGCTGGTGCCCGGGATTCGACTGGGCGGTTCGCCCACGCACGACCAGGCGCGCGTGATGACCCCGCACGAGGCGGTCGCGGCGGGGGCGTCGTACGTGGTGATCGGCCGCACGGTAACCGCGGCGGATGATCCCGCCGGGGCGATGAGGCAGGTCATGGCCGAGCTGGAGGGGTAACCGGCGAAAACTGCTCGGGTTAGAGGAGGGGTGCAGGGGCTTGGCAGGAGCGAGGAGTGGAGTGACGAGAGATGCGGGAGGAGGCCTCCTCCGCCAATCTCCGCACTCCACTCCTCGCTCCTTCTAAGCCGCTGTACTCCGCCTCCTCCCGCCTGCCACTTCGCGATCCCACTCGCCAATCGGAATCCGCATTCCGAATCCGAGCTCCCAATCCGCACTCGCCGTTCACCCGGCCCGAAGAGCCACCGAAACCGGCCGATCTCCGTCTGTACACGTGAGTACCGAAAAAAAGTCAAGACCCCCGCTTGTATTCGGCGTCCCAAGCGGTTACGATACTTGTCTGTCCCAAAAAACTACCGTCTTCGCACTACCGGGAGTTCGTGTGAAAGTTCGAAGCAGCGTGAAGCCGATTTGTGAGCATTGCAAGGTCGTGAAGCGCGACGGCGTGACTCGCATCATCTGCAAGCGCAATCCCAAGCACAAGCAGCGGCAGGGTTAACCGACTATGGCTCGAATCTCTGGCGTCGACCTGCCGCGCGAAAAGCGCGTGGACATCGGCCTGACGTACATCTACGGCATCGGCCGCGCAGTGGCGCGCCGCATCCTCGAAACGGCGGGCGTCTCCCCGGACATCCGGGTGAAGGACCTCACCGACGCCGACGTCAACAAGCTCCGTCAGGAGATTGAAAAGACGTACCGCGTGGAAGGCGCCCTGCGCACCGAGGTCGCGATGAACATCAAGCGATTGATGGACATCGGGTCCTATCGCGGCATCCGCCACCGTCGCGGGCTGCCGGTCCGCGGGCAGCGGACGCACACCAATGCGCGCACCAAGAAGGGTCCGCGTCGCGCGATCGCCGGCAAGAAGAAGGTGACCAAGTAATGGCTACGGGCAAGAAGACCAAGCGCGTGGTGGAGGCGGAGGGCGTCGCCCACATCAGCGCCACGTTCAACAACACCCTCATCACGATCACCGATTCCCACGGGAACGCGGTGTCGTGGGGCTCGGCCGGAAAGGCCGGGTTCAAGGGCTCAAAGAAGAGCACCCCGTTCGCGGCGACGGTCGCCGCCGAGCAGTGCGCGCGCGAGGCGTTGACCGCCGGCGTGCGCAAGGTGCACGTCCGCGTGCAGGGACCGGGGTCGGGGCGCGAGTCCGCGATCCAGGCGCTCGCTGCCGCCGGACTCACCGTCAAGTCGATCAAGGACGTCACGCCGATTCCGCACAACGGCTGCCGTCCGCCGAAGCGCCGGAGGGTCTAGGCCATGCGCTATACAGGTCCCAGCTGCCGGCAGTGCCGGCGCGAAGGCACGAAGCTGTTCCTCAAGGGCACCAAGTGCTTCACCGAGAAGTGCCCCGTGGAGCGTCGTCCGTTCCCGCCGGGCCAGCACGGGCAGAACACGTCCCGCCGCCGGAAGGTGTCGGAGTACGCCAAGCAGCTCCGCGAGAAGCAGAAGATCAAGCGCATGTACGGCGTGAGCGAGCGGCAGTTCCGCAACACCTTCGAGAAGGTGTCGTCGCTGCCGGGCATCACGGGCCACAACCTGCTGGCCGCGCTCGAGAGCCGTCTGGACAACATGGTGTACCGCATGGGCTTCGCCGCGAGCCGCAAGGCCGCGCGCCAGCTCATCTGCCACCGTCACGTCGAGATCAACGGCAAGACGGTGGACATCCCGTCGTACCAGGTGCAGCCGGGGCAGGAGATTCGCGTCCGGGAGCACTCGCGCACGAACGTCGGCGTTCTTGCCTCGCTCGAACAGGCCGCCCGCGGCCAGGTGCCGAGCTGGCTGGCCGTGGACAAGGACTCCTTCAGCGGCCGCATGCTGGAGCGTCCGCAGCGCGCCTCGATCCCGATCGCCGCGCAGGAGCAGCTGGTCGTGGAGTTGTACTCGAAGTAGATGGGAGATAGGAGATGGGCGATGGGAGATCTCCGATCTCCAGTCCCCCATCTCCCATCTGGTCTAACCCTGACTATCACACGGGCCTGCCGCGCGTCAGGGGCGAGGCAGGGCGTAGACGGCGCCGCAGGCGCCGCCTGACCACACCACGGATCTCACGGACGAATGGCACAGACTATTGATTTGCGCGGGTTGGTGCGGCCGCAGCTCGTCGAGATGACGAAGCGCGACGACAACCCGAACATCGCGGAGTTCCGCCTGCAGCCGCTCGAGCGGGGCTACGGGCACACGCTCGGCAACGCGATGCGCCGGATGCTGCTCTCGTCGCTGCGCGGCTCCGCCGTGTGGGGCTTCCGCATCGACGGCGTGCTCCACGAGCACCAGACCATCCAGGGTGTCGTCGAGGACGTCCACCAGATCATCGGCAACCTCAAGTCGCTGACGCTCTCGCTGGCCGGGGACCTCGAGGAGACGGTGCTCCGCATCAACTGCACGAAGGCGGGTGCGGTGGTGGCCGGGGACATCGAGGACCAGGGCGGCGTGCGGGTGATCAACCCCAAGCACCACCTGTTCACCATGCAGGACGACCGCGACATCACGGTCGAGCTGTACGTGAACAAGGGGCGCGGCTACGTCGAGGCTGACCAGCACCCGGCCGACCGGTCGCTGCCGGTGGACCTCGTCCGCATTGACTCCATCTATTCGCCGGTCCGCCGCGTGAACTTCCACGTCAGCGAGACCCGCGTCGGCCAGCGCACCGACTACGATCGCCTCGTCCTCACGGTCGAGACGAACGGCACGGTGTCGCCCGAGGAGGCGGTGAGCTATGCCGCCGCCCTCGCGCAGACGCACTTCCAGCACTTCGCCGGCTTCGGGTCGCACAGTGCGGCCATCGCCGGCGACGGCACGTCCGACGCCCAGCGTCTCGCCCAGCTGCTGTCGACCTCCATCGACGCGCTCGAGCTCTCGGTGCGGTCGGTCAACTCCCTGAAGAACTCGAACATCCGTTCGCTGGGCGATCTCGTCCGGCAGACGGAAGGCCAGATCATTCAGGTCAAGAACTTTGGCAAGAAGTCGCTCCAGGAGATCGCAGACCTGCTCGAGCGCGAAGGGTTGAACTTCGGGATGAAGTTCGAAGACAGTGGCGACGGCGTCCGGGTCACGGACTGGGGCACGCCGCCGAGCCGGGCCGCGGCCAACGCGCCCGACGACGAAGAAGAGGAGTAACACCCGATGCGTCACCGCAAGGCAGGCCGGCAGCTGCGCCGGACCAGCGAGCAGAAGCTCGCGCTCCTGCGCAACCTCGCGACCTCTCTCATCGAGAGCGGCGCGATTGAAACGACCGAAGCGAAGGCCAAGGAACTCCGGCCCTTCGTCGAGAAGCTCATCACCAAGGCCAAGGCCGGCACGCTCCATGCGCGCCGCGAGGCCGGAAAGCACGTCCACAAGCGCGCGGCCGCCGACAAGCTGTTCCAGGAAGTCGGTCCCAAGATGGCCAAGCGCGCGGGCGGCTACACGCGCATTCTGAAGACCGGCCATCGCAAGGGCGACGGTGCGGACATGGCGCGCATTGAGATCGTGGAGAACTGAGCCATGCCTATCGCCCGCAACAAGTGCTACGTCTGCGAGAAGGGAATCGCCTTCGGCAACAACGTCTCGCACGCGAACAACAAGACCCGCCGCACCTGGAAGCCCAACCTCCAGGTCGTCCGCGTCGTCCACGAAGGGAAGATCACGAAGGTGAAGGTCTGCACGCGCTGCCTGCACGCCAACAAGGTCGCCCGCGCCCCGCGCGGCAAGGCGGCGGTTGCGTAGGAGCAGGATCCTGCCGTTCGTGGGGTCATCAGAGGGGAGCCCCTACAGGCTCCCTTCTTTGCTGATGGTAGATGGCGGGTGGTAGAGGGTAGATTCCCTTTGCTGGCCGCCGTTCGCCAAGCGGACCGTTGATCTACCGTCCACCGTCTACCGTCTACCGTCACTCACCGTGCCCACAGCGCTCATTACCGGCATCACCGGACAGGACGGCTCGTACCTCGCGGAGTTCCTCCTCGCGAAGGGCTATCGCGTGGTCGGCATCGTCCGCCGCTCCTCCACCACGCCCTACGAGCGGATCAGTCACCTGGTGGACCGGATCGAGCTGCTCTCCGCCGACCTCCTCGATCAGACGTCGCTCGTGGACGTCATGGACGCGGTGCAGCCGGACGAGATCTACAACCTCGCCGCGCAGAGCTTCGTCGCCACGTCGTGGACGCAGCCGGTGCTCACGGGCGAGTTCACCGCCCTCGGCGTGACCCGCATGCTCGAGGCCATGAAGCGCGCCTGTCCGAAGGCGCGCTTCTATCAGGCGAGCTCGTCCGAGATGTTCGGCAAGGTCACGGAGACGCCGCAGCGGGAATCCACGCCGTTCTACCCGCGCTCGCCCTACGGCGTCGCCAAGGTGTACGGGCACTGGATCACGGTGAACTACCGTGAGTCGTTCGGACTGTACGCGACCAGCGGCATCCTCTTCAATCACGAGAGCCCGCGCCGCGGACTCGAGTTCGTCACGCGCAAGGTCACGGACGCCGTGGCACGCATCAAGCTCGGGCACGCCTCCGAGGTCGTGCTCGGCACCCTCACGGCTCGCCGCGACTGGGGCTACGCTGCCGATTACGTCGACGCGATGTGGCGCATGCTGCAGCAGGATGAGCCGGGCGACTACGTCATCGGCACGGCGCACACCTGGACCGTGCAGCAGCTGTGCGAGGCGGCGTTCGCGCACGCCGGGCTCGACTGGCGTGATCACGTGAAGGCCGACGCCAGGTTCATGCGTCCCGCGGAAGTGGACCTCCTCGTGGCAGACCCGACCAAGGCCCGGGAGCAGCTGGGGTGGGAGCCGACGGTGGACTTCCATGCGCTGGTTCGGATGATGGTGGATGCCGACCTGGCGCGGCATCGCGCGGTCGGCTGACGTGACGCGCGCCCTCGTCACCGGCGCCGCCGGATTCGCAGGGCAGTGGCTGTGCCGGGCGCTCCTCCGTGACGGCTGGGAGGTGACCGGCGCCTCGCTCACCGGCCCCACGCCGGGCGGCGTGCTCGACGCCGATGAACGCGCGGCGGTTCGTTGGGTATCGGCCGACCTTCGCCTGCAGGATGCGGTCTCCGAGGTGCTCGACGCCGCCGCGCCCGACGCGGTCTTCCACCTGGCCGGCATCTCGTTCGTGCCGACCGCGCGCGAGGAGCCCGTCAACGTCTGCGAGACCAACGTGATGAGCGCCGTCGTCATGCTCGCCGACATTCGCCGTCGCCGCGCGGCCGGTGCGCTCGATCCGGCCATCGTGATCGTCGGCAGCGCCGAGCAGTACGGCGCGCATGACCCGGCGAACGGGCCGCTGACGGAGCAGTCGCCCTGTCGGCCGCTGACGATCTATGCGGCGAGCAAGAGCGCACAGGAGGTCTTTGCGCTCGAGGCCGCGCGCGCCGACGGCCTGCGCGTCCTGTGCACCCGCAGCTTCAACCACTCGGGGCGTGGGCAGGCGCCGCATTTCCTGATCCCCGCACTGGTCGCTCGCGTGCGGGCGAGCGGGCGGGCGCCGGCGCCGCGGTCCATCGCGATCGGCAACGGCCACACGACGCGCGATTTTCTGCACGCCGAGGACGTGGCCCACGCCTATCTTTCGCTCGCGGCCCGCGGCGTCCCCGGCGAGGTCTACAACGTCTGTTCCGGCGACGGCGTGACGGTCGAGGCGCTGGCACGCGACGTCTGCGCGCGCGCCGGGGTGGACGCCGACCTCGTCGGCGATCCGGCCCTCCGCCGGGCCGTCGACGTGCCATGGCTGGTGGGTGACAACTCGAAGCTTCGCTCCACGACCGGCTGGGCTCCCCGCCGCTCGCGTTCCGACATCATAGACGACCTGTTGAATGCCGCGTCGCACTGACA
>JACREJ010000080.1 GCA_016218305.1 Gemmatimonadota bacterium
CCGGCCGCGTTCATGCGGGCGCTCCCGCAGGCACGGCGCCGGCCGAGACGCGGTCGATGAAGACGTCCTCGAGCGACGCCTCGATCTCGTGCAGCTCGGCGATCGCGATGCCGGCGCCGCCGAGAATCTCGGCGATGGCAGCCCCTGGGCGCCCATCCTCCTTCACGATGACGTGGATGGTGTCGCCGAAGAGCGTGGCGCGCCGGACCATCGGCGCGGCACGCAGCAGATCCAGCGCGCGTCGCGCCTCCGCGGTCCGCACCGCAATCACCTGTCCCGCCATCGTCGCCTGCAGCGCGGTCGGTGTGTCGAGCGCGATGACGCGCCCGTGGTCGAGCAGCGCCACGTGGTCGCAACGCTCGGCCTCGTCCATGTAGGCCGTCGACACCAGCACGGTGACGCCCTGCGTCACCATCTCCGACAGGATGAGCCAGAGGTCGCGCCGCGAGATGGGATCCACGCCGAACGTCGGTTCGTCGAGGAGGAGGATGCGCGGCTGGTGGATGAGCGCGCAGCAGAGCCCGAGCTTCTGCTTCATGCCGCCGGAGAGCTGGCCGGCCAGCCGGTGCTCGAACGGCCCCAGGTTGGAGAAGTGGTACAGCCGCTCGAGGCGCGCGGCGCGCTCGCCGGCCGGCACTTCATACAGGTCGGCGTAGAAGTCGATGTTCTCGCGCACCGTCAAGTCGGTGTAGAGCCCGAAGCGCTGCGACATGTAGGCGATGTGGTGCTTCACCCGCTCGGGGTCGTGCACGACGCTCACGCCGTCGAGCAGCGCGTCACCGGAGGTGGGGCGCAGGACGCCGGCCAGCATGCGCAGCGTGGTCGTCTTGCCCGCGCCATCCGGCCCGACGAGACCGAACAGTTCGCCCGGTGCGACCTCGAGCGTCAGGTCGTCCACGGCCGTGAGCGCGCCGAACGAGCGCGTCAGGCCGCGCACCGCGATGGCGGCGCTGGCATCACCGGGTCGAGTGGGGCGGGGCACGAGTGCGGAGTGCAGGGAAGTCCGTGCTACTTCTTGGATCCGAGCACCACGTCCGCCGGCATGCCGGGCTTCAGCGCCAGCGTGCTGTCGCCCGTGATGCGCACCTTCACCGCGTACACCAGCTTCACCCGCTCTTCCGTCGTCTGCACGTTGCGCGGCGTGAACTCCGCCTCGCTTGCGATGAACGAGACGGCTCCGCGATAGGAGCGATCACGATAGGTGTCCGTGGTGATCGTAGCCGCCTCGCCAATGGACACCGCGCCGAGCCGATTCTCGGCGATGTAGATCCGCACCCACCGATCGTCGAAGTTCGCGACGGTCACGACCGGCGCGCCCGGCGCCACGATCTCCCCCGGCTGCCGCTGCCGCACCGTGACGATGCCGCCGAACGGCGCCACGACCACCGCGTTGGCGAGCTGGGCGCCCACCTGCCGCAGCAGCGCCTGCGCCGACTGCACCATGGCGCGCTGCGCGGCGATGCGCTCGGCGCGCGGTCCCGCCTGGACGAGCCGCAGCTGCTGCGCCGCCTGCTCGCGCTGACTGCGGGCGACGTCGGCGGCGAACCGCGCCTTGTCGTACGCCTCCTGTGACGCGGCGCCGCCCCGGAAGAGCTGCTGGGCACGCGCGAGATCGCGCTGCGCATCCGCCAGCCGGGCGGCCGCGGTGCTGTCTGCCTCGCGGGCCTGCGCCAGCTCTTCGCTGCGGGCGCCGCGTTCCAGCTCAGACAGCGTCGCTTCGGCAGCGGCAAGCTGGGCCCGTGCCTGCGCGTGACGGGCCTCGAGCTCGGTGCGGTCGAGCACGGCCAGCGTGTCGCCTGCCTTCACGCGGTCGCCCTCGTTGACGAGGATGCGTTCGATGCGGCCGGCGGCCTGGAAGCCGAGGGACGCTTCCGTGGCTTCCACCGTGCCGGACGCGCCCAGCCCGTCACCGGCGTCGCCGTCGCGCAGGAGGTAGAACGCGCCACTCGCCACGGCGGCGATGACGACGATGGCAATCGGGGCACGCTTCATGGCTGTGACTCCAGCGAGGTGACGATCCAGGCACGGTTGAGTTCGCCGAGCACGCGGGCCAGTTCCACGCGTGCCGCGACGGCGGCGTGGCGGGCCTGCACGAGCCCGCTGCGCGCGCGGAAGAGGTTCGCTTCGGCGATGAGGTAGTCGGTCTGCGTTCCGTCGCCCACATCGCGCGCGAGCGCGGTGATGCGGGCCACTTCGGTGGCCTGCTGCACGGCGGCATCGAGCGCATCCACGCGGGCGCGCGAGGCGTCGAAGGCGGCGCGCGCATCATCCACCTGCTGCTCGGTGGTCAGGCGCGTCATGCGAAGCTGCTCCTGCGCGGCCCGCGACGACGCCGCGGCGCGATTGACGGCGCTGGTGCGGGCGCCGCCGGTGAAGAGGGGCCACGACATGCCGACGCCGACCTGCCATTCGCTGAGCCAGCGCCCCGTGATGTTGCTGCGGTCGACGATGGCGGTGGTGGCCTGGAACTGGGGAAGACGGCCCGCCTTCGCCGCGCCCACCGAGGCGGCCGCGGCATCGGCGCGACGGGCGGCGGCCTGGAGATCGGCATTGCCGCTCCCTGCGCGCGCGACCATCGCCGCGCGATCATTCGACGTCTCGGCGCCAAGGCGGCCGAGCTGCACGCTCGAGAGCGCCGCGCCATGGACCGCGGCAAAACTCACGCCCATCAGGCGGGCGAGGTCTTGCTCGGCCAACTCCATGTTGGTCGCGCTTGCCACGCGGTCGGCGGCGGCCACGGCGAGCTCAGCCGCGGCCCGCAGCGTGTCGAGCCGCGCCGTCTTGCCGGCGGCGAACCGGTCGCGGGCCCGCTGGGCCTCCGCGGCGAGGGCCGCCACTCGCTGATTCTCGGCGTCAAGCACCCCGCGCGCCGTGAGCACGCGGAGGTATGAACCCAGCGTGCGGGCGATGAGCTGCTGTTCGGTGGCGCCGAGCGAGGCGTCGGCGGCATCGCGCTGGGATGCGGCGGCCTTCGCTTTCGCGGACCGCGCACCGAAGTCGAAGAGCGTGTACGAAGCCCCGAGCGAGACCTGCGACAGGTCCGTGTCGAAGACGGGTGGATTGCGCAGGTCGAGCCGGTGCAGCGGATAGACGATCATCGGCTCCTGGAACTTGTTCACGGCGCCGTCGAGCGAGACCATGGGGAGCCAGGCGGCGCGGGCCTGTCGTTCGTCAGCCGCGGCGACGTCCACGCTGGCGCGCGCGAACGCGACGGCCGGATGCGACGCGAGCGCGCGGTCGATGGCAATGCTGACCGTGAGTCGCGCCGTGTCCTGAGGCGACTGCAGCGCTGCGGCAAGGAGCAGGATCCGAATCATGACCGATGCCCGGGTTAGGAGGCGAGACTGCGGGTAATGGTGGTGACGACGTGCTTGACGAGCTTGCGCTGCGTCTCCGGGTCGTTGCGATCGATGCCGGCGATGTCGCGCGGAATTCGGCTGACCATGCGCAGCAGGAAGGGCTGCGCCATCACGCTCATCGCGAACAGCGCCGGGTCGCCGTGGCGGATGGAGCCGTCAGCCTGGCCTTCGCGGATGAGCCCCATGACGGCGCCCATGTTGCGCTGCATCATTTGCACGAGGGGCGGCGGCAACGGGCGGTCCATGGCGAGTTCGCGCAGGATCATCGTCGGGGCAGGGAGGTTCGGCTCGGTGAGCACCATGGTGACGATGCGGCCAATCCGTTCGAGCGGGGCGCCCTTTTCGGCGGCAATCGAGACGAAGCGGTCGGCGAGGTGCGCGCCCACGCGATCAATGACGGCGTGGAAGAGCGCTTCCTTCGAGCCGTAGTGATAGGTGATGGCGCCGAGGTTTGCCTTGGCTCGGCTGGTGATCTGCCGGACGGAGACGGCATCGAAGCCATCACGCGCAAAGAGGTCGGCGGCGGCGGCGAGGAGGCGCTCGGGAACAGGTAGCTTTTGGTTCATACGTATGTATGAATAGCGTGATCTTGGTGCGGAGTCAAGGTGGCGCGAGGGATGGAGGAGGAATACAGGGGCTCAGGAGGAGAGAAGAGTGGAGTGTCGAGGCGTGAGAGAGGAGGCCTCCTATCTCATCTCCCATCGCTCCACTCATCTCTCCTCCTAAGCCGCTGCACCCCTCCTCACAACCGCTTTTCGCCAAGGCAGGGGTGCCTGACAAGGCCTCCAGCCGCTATTATTTCAAGGTTGTGCGCCACACCGGCGCACCGCTGAACCCAAGCCTCGACCCGTACGATGACGAAGACCGGTGGGGCGGCCCGTCCGCCGATCGCAGCCGATCCCGACTCGCTGCTCGACACGTTCCAGATCTATCGCAAGCAGGTTACCGTCGCCGCCATTGTCGTGGCCGTGGTCGTCGGTGGCGGCTTCCTCTGGCAGGCCAACAACGCGCGCCGTGAGACGCAGGCGGAGAAGGCGTTCTTCGACGCCATGAACCTCGTCCAGCAGCGCGACCCCAAGGCGCCCGATGCGCTGTCCAAGGTTGCGCAGCGCTATGAGGGCACGGCAGGCGGCGCCCAGGCGGCACTGCTCTACGCGCAGGCCAAGTTCGACGAGGGGAAGTACGCGGACGGGCAGAAGGTGCTCGACGCCATCTCGTCGCCGGGCCCGTTTGCGTCGGGCGTCGAAGCCCTCAGGGCGGCTGGGTATGAGGGCGAGCAGAAGTTCGACCTTGCGGCCGAGCACTACCTGAAGGCGGTGGACAAGGCCTCGCTCCAGGGCGAGAAGGACTACCTGAAGGGTGAGGCCGCCCGCGCCCTGGCCAACGCCGGCAAGCGGGCCGAGGCGGCCAAGATCTGGGCTGAGCTGGCGGAAAAGGTCGATTCTCCCATGGCCAGCGAGGCCAAGATTCGCGTCGGCGAGCTCACCGCCACGGCGGTCAAGCCGTAAGGCAGGCGACCAGCCAAGGGTAGCGGGACCCGCCAACGGGGTCTTCGAGAAGCAAAGCTGAGAAACAACTTGAACGGGCGTGGGGCACTGGCCTCACGCCCGTTTCGTATCGCTAGAATAGTCGAATAGTATACTTATAATATGTATTATGTAAACTAACAGGCGTGGAGAACTCCCGCGGGGGTGGATAAGCGCATCCCCACTCCAGGCAAATACTTGGACGATTGGTGCTGCGGTGGTGGCGCCTCTCTGCCGGGCGGTACAAAGGGCGAGCCAACCAGCGCTCGCCCCTGAGCCAATCTCGAGCTGTCCAGCCGGCCTAGAGTTCGGCCGTCCGCCCCTGATACACGACGCGCGCCTCGCCGCTCAAGGACGGCCAGAGGTGACCGTCCGCCTTGCGGCGCAGCGTCACGACCAGCGTCCGAGCCGACTTCGTCATCAGGCGCACCACCTGCCCCGCGAGCCCCCACTCATGCAAAAGGGCGGCGCTCGCCACGGCCCCGGTCCCACACGCAAGCGTCTCGGCCTCCACGCCGCGCTCGTAGGTCCGGATCTGGAACTCGCTGCTGCCGGTCCCGAGGGGTGCCACGAAGTTCACGTTGGCCCCGTGCTTGAGGCGCCGGTCCAGCCGCAGCGGACGCCCACGACCCACGACGTCAACTTTGGAGACATCCTCGACCAGGATCACGAGATGCGGGACACCGGGGTTGGCGAAGCCGATTCGCTGCTCACCCGCCTCGCGCTCGAACTCAGTCTCGGGCCTTACATCATGGATGACCGGGAGGTCGATTTCCGGCTTCCCGTCACGAAAGTGACCGGTCATCGCCCCGGCATCGGTCTCGAAGTGGCAGGTGCCGTCGCCGACGATGCCGAGTTCCCGCGCCAGACGGACGCTGCAGAGCGACGCGTTTCCACACAGTTCGCCAAGGCTGCCATCACGGTTGAAGTAACGTATTCTAAATGCTTGGTATGTATCACTTTGCAAGAATACGACACCGTCCGCTCCGATCCCGGTGCCCGTGGCACACAACTGACGAACCGACTCGGGATTGTCCAGCGCGTGGGCGACCCCGGAGTCGGATCTGGCATCGAAGAAGATGAAGTCGTTGCCCGACCCCGACATTTTGTAGAACGGGTGCCCGTTCGGGATGCTCATAGTCTCCCCGTCAGATGCCACCAGCGGAGGCGCCAGACCATGAAGACGGCCTCGCGCACGATGTGGCCGCTCATCTTGCTGTCGCCGACGGTGCGGTCGGTGAAGACGATCGGGATCTCAATGCCGCGGAATCCCTTGTGGAACGCGCGGAAGGACATCTCGATCTGGAATGCGTACCCGTTGGAACGGACCGCGTCGAGGTCGATGGCCTCCAGCACGCGCCGATGGAAACACTTGAATCCACCCGTGCCGTCCCAGAGCTTCATGCCGGTGACGACCCGCGCGTAGATGTTCGCGAAGTAGCTCAGCAGCAGCCGCCTCATGGGCCAGTTCACCACGGTGACTCGCCCATTCAGGTAGCGCGAGCCCAGCACGAAATCGGCACGCTGCGCCACCGCGAGAAACTCCGGCAGGTGCTTCGGGTCGTGTGAGAAATCGGCGTCCATCTCGAAGATGTACTCGTAGTCGCGCGCCAGCGCCCAGCGGAAGCCATCCCGGTACGCCGTGCCGAGCCCCATCTTGCCGGGCCGCCGCAGCAGATGCACACGGGGGTCCCGCCCCGCGATCTCCTCCACCAGGTCGCCGGTCTTGTCGGGCGAGTTGTCGTCCACCACCAGCATCTCGATGCGCGGGTCCTTCTCGAGCACCTGGCTGATGAGCGTGGGGATGTTCTCACGCTCGTTGTACGTGGGGACGATGATCAGTGCCTTTTCAGCCATGGGCTTCCTGTGTGGCGCGGCGATCCCAGGCCCATCCGGCGGCGGCAAGCAGCAGGCTGAGGAGGACGGCGGCGTATGTAATTGTACGACCCGTGGGGTACGTAGCGTTATCGAAGGCGAACTCAACGGTTTTCGCGCCCTGCGGCAGCGGCACGCCCATCAACACGTAGTTGGTGCGGAAGACGTCCGCGGGCTTGCCGTCCACCTTCGCGGTCCAGCCGGGATAGTAGTTCTCCGACGCCACGAGCGCCGACCCGGCAGGCGCCGGCGCGTTCAGCGTCACCGTGAAGCGCCCCGGACGATACTCCGTGGTCGTCGCCGTGATCGCGAGCGGCGCCGGCAGCGACGTGATTGACTCCGCCTTCACCGCCGCTGACGTGTCGAGGATCGCCACCTGGTACGTGGCGAAGGTCGGCTGCGACGCCGCCTGCAGCACCACGTCGTCGGGATACTTGGTGATGACCGGTGCGACCCACGCGAAGGGCTGGATGCTCGCGAGCTTGTACAGCGACACCCGGGTGCCGGCGGCATTGTTCACCGGCCCTGCCACGCGCACCGCCCCTTCGATTGGAAGCGTGTCGGTGTTGGTGAGGAAGTAGTTGATGTTCATCAATTGCCAGAACGAGGGGTTCAGGCGCGCGCTGTACCCTTCGTCCTTCCTGCCGAGCAGCTGGTAGCGGCCCAGTTCATTGCCATGGTAGCCGGTCACGGAGCGGATGCCGTGCACCATGAGTCCGTCGCCCATGAGCTGCGGGTCGTGCGGCGCCACGGGATTGGCGTCCGGCACGGCAAACACCGCCACGCGCGTCGGCTCCTTCACCTGCTTGAGATAGTCGATCGTCGCGTCGCTGGCGAAGAGCTTGGCCGCCGGTTCCGAGAACATCCAGTACTGCTTCTCGATGCTCCACAGGTCGGTCGCGATGATCAGCGGCAGCGCCACGCTCGCCTGTCGCGCCGTGAGTTTGCTGCGGGCGAACGCGATGATCACACCGGCGCCGAGCGCCACGAAAAGGAACGACCGCCAGGCGCCGAGCGTGACACCGGACGCGTTCGCATCCACGACGTCGATGAGGCCCGGATCCACCACGAGGCCGCGGGCGAGGCCGGTAAAGGCCCCCGCCGTGGCGAGCAACGCCACCGCTGCCGCGCCGACGATCCACCCGATACCGTACCGGTGCGACACCTTGCCGGCCAGCAGTCGCTCGGTCCCCAGCGCGGCAAGCACGGCGACCGCGAACGCGAAGACGAACATCATGGTGCTGGGCGCGCGGAAGAACTTCGTCCCCGGCACGAGCGCGTACACGAGCTGGAAGAACGGCGTCGAGCCGCCCAGCGCCCACAGCAGGGCGATGATCCCGACGCCGAGCCAGAAGCGGCGGAAGCCGCGGCGCGCTTCCCCGCCCGCCCCGAACGCCAGCGGCGCGAGCAGCAGCACGACGGCGCCAAGGTACTCGCTGTGCAGGTGGATGCCGTTGCGTCCCCAGTATTTGTCGAGGATGCCGGAGAACTGCGGCAGGTAGGTGTTGATCAGCTCCTCGATGGGCCACGAATACGACGTGGCGTACGCATAGTCGCGCCCGCCGGCGCGCGGCGACCATGGGGTGTACTCGCTGAGCGGCAGGTATTGAATCGTGCCGATGGCCATGCCGAGGACCACTGCGCCGAGGGCGAGGCCCAGCCGGCGGATGGC
>JACREJ010000082.1 GCA_016218305.1 Gemmatimonadota bacterium
GCACCGGGTGCCCGTTACTCGTCGTCGCAACGTCGCGGACGTGGTGCTGGAGCCGAGCCCGACAACGCTCCAAACCCTTGCTACGGCGACATCCTCGCACCTCACGTAAGCGCCCCCCGGCAGGGGGGCTGGCATTCGTGCGCCTGGCATGGGCACTGGCATGAGGGTGCAAGTCCCTCGGAAAGCAGGTTTCAGCGATCCAAGTGAAGGGCAAGGGCGGGGAGGCAACGAACCGTCTGGAGGAAGCCCGGAGCGAAGCAGCGAGCCGACGAACAGGAACCCGTTGCGAGGCGGCGCGGACCGGGGCGAGCGAGCGAATCATCGCGAAGCTCCCGAAACCAAGGGGACGCGCCGTAAAGCGGGCGGCTGTGCTGTCAGAGCCAGTGTTCTTACCCAGGGAGATCCCGCCTCGACTCTGAAAGGGGTACGTGGTGACACGGAGCGGGAAGTCAGCAGCGGCCGTAGTACCCCAAACTCCCGTGGGGGAAGGGCCAAACGAAGCGGAGTGTTGTGCAATCGTGACTCTCGGCAGGCCATACAGCCCTAGAAGCCAACTCAGGACCAGGGCCGCACCCGACGCGGTGAAGCCGCGCGCGGAAGGCTCGGTGGGGAAGACCGTCCGGCGATGATCGAAAACGCAGACACAGGCACCGGCGCGCTGTTGGAACGGGTCCTCGAACGGGGGAACCTCCAGCGCGCCCTGAAGAGGGTGAGGCAGAACAAGGGCGCCGCAGGCGTCGATGGCATGACCGTCGAGCAACTGCCCGCGTACCTGCGCGTGCACTGGCCGCGACTCCGGGAGGAACTCCTCGCGGGCCGCTACCAGCCGCAGCCGGTACGCGGGGTGGAGATCCCCAAACGCCAGGGGGGGACGAGACAACTCGGCATCCCCACGGTGCTGGATCGATTCCTCCAACAGGCCGTGCTCCAGGTCTTGCAACCGCTCTTCGAGCCGACCTTCTCGCCGCACAGCTACGGGTTCCGACCGAAACGAAGCGCTCACGACGCGATCCGCGCCGCGCAACGCTACGTGGAGGAGGGGCGCGCGGTGGTGGTGGACGTGGATCTGGAGAAGTTCTTCGACCGCGTAAACCACGATGTGCTGTTGGGGAGGCTGGCCCGCAAGATCGAAGATCGCCGTCTGCTGCGACTCCTGCGTCGCTACCTGGAGGCCGGGATGATGGCCTCTGGCGTGGCGACGCAACGCGAGGAGGGCACGCCGCAGGGCGGGCCCCTCTCTCCTCTGCTGGCCAACGTACTGCTCGATGAGGTGGACAAGACCCTGGAGGCAAGTGGGCACGCCTTCGCGCGCTACGCCGACGACCTGAACGTCTACGTGCGTTCGGAACGTGCGGGCGAGCGCGTGCTGGCGCGTCTCCGCAAGCTCTTCGGGAAGCTGCGTCTACGGATCAACGAGGGAAAGTCCGCCGTGGCGAAGGTCTGGGAGCGCAAGTTCCTGGGCTTCACCTTCTCGCGGCCCTCGGAGAAGAGCAGCCGGCGCCTGGTCCTGGTGGCGAAGGCGTCCAAGGAGGCCTTTCGGCAGCGGGTGCGGCGGGCGACGCGGCGGGTGGTGGGTCGGAGTCTGGCCCAGGCGATCCAGGACCTGGGACCGTTCTTGCGGGGCTGGAGTGCGTACTTCCGGCCCGGGATGCACGGTCACGACCTGGAGGACCTGGACGGCTGGGTCCGCCGCCGTCTGCGCGCGTTGTGGCTGAAGCAGAAGAAACGGGGAAAGACCATCTTCCGCGCGCTTCGGGCGCGGAAGGTACCCTTCCGTCAGTGTTGTGCGGTGGCAGCTACCGCAGGGCACTGGTGGGCGGGCTCCCTCGTTGCGAACAAGGCGCTGCCCAAGTCCCTCTTCCACAGGCTGGGGTTGGTGACCATGGCCCGGTGACCTCAACGGCTCGAACCGCCGGATGCGGACCCGCTTGTCCGGTGGTGTGGCAGGGGGGGCGAGAGCTCTGTAGGCGGCCAGGAAAATCCGCCCAAATTTGACCCTCTGGGGCGACGGCGGGTGGGCGATGACCCCCGGGGGGGCGGAGGGGTAGAGTCGGGCCTGGTCGCTCATGGATAGGTGGGGGCCCCGGGTCTAGCCACCCGA
>JACREJ010000081.1 GCA_016218305.1 Gemmatimonadota bacterium
GTCCTCGCGGAAGCGCAGCGTGCGCTCGTCCACCGGCGGCCGCGCGAAGATCACGATGCGCGGCGATGGCGAGACCCACGCGTACCCGTTGGTGAAGTCGGCGTGGTCGGTGACCACCAGGTCGATGCGCCCGCGGGCCGGTTTGAGCAGCGGCGCGAGCTTGGCGTACGCACGCTCGGCGCTGCCGGCGCCGCGCCGCGCGACGGGTTCGAGCGCCGCGGGAAAGTGCACGTCGAAGTGCGGCGTCCGAATCGTGCGCCAGCGCTCGTTGGGCGCCTGGGCGGGCGCTGAGTACGACAGAGTGAGACAGAGTGCAGCGGAGTACGGCAGTGCATGCAGCAGCCGCGTCAAGGTGGTCGTCCGTTGACTCACCTCATTGCGCGCACCGCCCCTTCTCACTGTTCGCATAGTGCCCCATCGTGTCGGTAGTAACTGCCGTGCTCTGCCGTTGTGGGCCGTACCCTGCCGGTTTCTACTGCATACCACGGATTTCACGGAACCCGTGGGATGACCACGGATCGGACGTTGGGAGAAACCCAAAAGCAGGATCCGTGTTCCTCCCCCAGTTTCCGTGCCATCCGTGGTATGCAGTTCTCAGCTGCTCGAACTATCGCAGCTCCCTGAAGTACCTCTCTAGCCCCTCGACGACGCCGAGCGCATACGCCCGCTGGAATTCGGGATTCCTCAGCGCCGCTTCCTGCTCGGGCATCACGATCCATGCCCCCTCGCACAGCACGCTCGGGAACCACGTCGGCCGCGCCACGGCGAGGTTGAAGAAGAAGATCCCTTCGTCGCGCAGCCCCATGTGCCGCGCCAACCCTTGCTGCACGGCGCGCGCCAGCGGCTCGCTCTGTGGATGGAAGAAGAACGTCCCCGACCCACGCGCCACGGCAAAGGGGTTGGCGCCGTCGGCGAAGGCGTTGAGGTGAATGCTCACGAACGCCTCGGCGTTCTCGCGCCGCGCCTGGATGGGTCGCGCGCCCAGCGCCACGGCGTTCGCGTCGCTGCGCAGCATGATGACGCGGGCCCCGCGGGCCTCGAGCAGTTCCTTCAGCTGCTGCGCGATGGGGAGCGTCGCTTCGGCCTCGCGCAGGCGCGTCGGGCCCATCGCGCCGCCCGGCGGATGCCCGGCGTCCACGGCGATGACTCGTCCGCGCAGCGGCGCGCTTTGATCCACCACCGGCGCGTGCCGCACGCGCAACACCAGGGCGCCGGCGCGCCAGAGCACGAGATACCCCACCGACTGGTGTCGCAGGTCCACGTCGAAGCGCACGCGTTCGTTGGTCACCTGCTCCCATCGCACGAGCCGCACGGTGGGGTCGTTGGTGTCGAACCGCACGTAATCAAGATTGGCGCGCGCGCCGTATACGGTGAGCGACAGGCGGTCTCCCGACTGGTCCACGGCGAACGGCGCCTTGGACTCCATCGTGAGCACGATGTCGGTGTAGCCGGCGCCAAGGGCGATGCGCGCCGCGGTGATGCGGCGCGGACGCAGGGCCGACTCCGCGGCCGCGAGGCGTGCGGCGGTGTCGTTGGGCGCCGCGTTGGTGATGGCGGGTGAGGTACCCGGCGCTTCCACCCACGCGTCGAGCTGGCTGTCGAGTCGCACGCGCACGCTGCTGCCGAGCCGGGCGGTGGCCTGCACGACCGTGCCCGGCATCAGGAAGTACTTGTACGTGCCCCCCGCCACCGGCCGGGCATAGGTCACCATGTCGGTGTCGGACGTGGCGTACTCGTTGGTGTTGGTGAGCGTCAACGCGCGCGGGAATCCGGCGGTATCGAACACAGCCGCCGGGCGCGGCGGGGCTCCACGCTCGGGGAACCGGATCTTGCGCACGGCGGTGGCCGTGTCGCCGTTGGGCAGCGAGGCCCGCAGCGTGTACGCCGTGTCGCGCGGCACCGGCAGGAAGGCCATGAACGACCCGTTCGGGTTCACCGTGACGGGAGCGCCATTGATGGTGAGCGTCGCATCGCCGTTGCCGACGTTGCCGAAGACGAACGTGGACTCACGGACCGACATCACGTACCCCTCGGGAGGGTAGACCATGTCGGGGATCAGGGTGCCGGCGACCTTGGGGAACGGCGGAAGCCCGGGGCGCGGTGCCGGTGCGGCGGTCGGCGGCGGGGCGGCCGACTCGACCCGGATCGGCACGGGGGCGGGGGCCGGCGCGGCGGGAGCCCCGGCGCAGGCGGCGGTCACGAGGGCAACGAGGGCCACGAAGGCGGAAGGCAGGCGCTGGTGCATGGCCCGCAATATTACGCAAATCCCCTGCGCCGTGGACGGCCAATCCCCGCCCGCCCTGCCTAGCCGCCGCCCCCCTCGCAATCCTATTATATGCCAACGCCCAATACGGGGCGGATTTCGGCGAGGAGCGGCGTGAACCGTTGCGGTTTCTGCGGTCGGGACAATGAGGGCGAATCGCGCTTCTGCATCGACTGCGGAAAGCCGATCGTCGCGTCGGGCGCACGGGTCATCGAGGTGGCGTCCATCCTGAGCCCCGGCGGCCTGCGCATGTCCACGCCCGGCGGCGGCGTGCCACCCACCCGCGTGGGGACCGCTGCCAAGCCGGCGGGTTCCACCAAGGCCTGCCCGTTCTGCAGCGCCAATGTGCATGTGGGCCTCCCCTTCTGCCCGCAGTGCGGCGGACGCCTCAGCAACGAACCGGCCCCGGAACCGGCCCCGACGCTCACCTGCGACTCGTGCGGCAAGCCGGTACGCGGCGGCGACCAGTTCTGCCCTCGGTGCGGCGCCAAGCGGAAGGTCGCCGCGCCACCCCCGCCGCCCGGTGGCACCGCCGTCTTCTCCGCCCGCGCCACCCAGAGCGGTCCCACGCTGGCCCTGCTCGGCGACAGCGGCGAGGCAACGCAGCGCTTCACGCTCGGCTCCGGCGAGGGCATCGTGGGACGCGCCGATGGCGAGATCAAGTTCCCCGACGACGTCTTCATGAGCCCGGTGCACGCCCAGTTCGCGATGCGCGAGGGGCAGGTCTTCGTGCGCGACCTCGGCTCGCGCAACGGCACGTGGGTCTTCATTGACGCGCCGCAGAAGCTCGCCGACGGCGATTGCATCCTCGTCGGGTCGCAGATCCTGCGCTTCAAGCGTCTCGGCTATCCCGGACCCAACCCGCCCGAGGCCGACGCAACGCGCCGGCTGGGATCGCTGCTGCCGCACGGCGACATCGCGGTGCTGCAGCAGCTGCGCGCCGACCAGTCGGTGCGCGACTCGATGCACCTGAGCCCCGGCCGCAACGTCTTCCTCGGCCGCGACAAGGGCGACTGGGTCTTCCCGTACGACCAGACGATGAGCGGCACGCACGCCGAGATTCGCAACGAGGACATGGATTTCGTCCTCCTCGATGCCGGCAGCCGCAACGGCGTGGCCGTCTCGGTGCGCGGCGAGCGCGCGGTGCGCCCCGGCCAGCGCGTGCTGATGGGCGACCAGATCCTGCGACTGGAGAGCTTGTGAGCGAACAGAAGATCTGCCCGACCTGCGGGACGGAGTACCCGCTCAGCGAGCGGTTCTGCCCCCGCGATGGCACCGCCCTGCGCAGCGCCACCGCCGGCACCGACCTCATGGGCACCGTGGTGGCCGATCGATATCACATCCTGAAGAAGCTCGGCGAAGGCGGCATGGGCCAGGTCTACCTGGCCGAGCACGTGAAGATGGGGCGCAAGAGCGCGCTGAAGGTGATGAACCCCGGGATGAACCAGGACGCGGATGCCATCGCGCGGTTCAATCGCGAGGCCTCCAACGCGAGCCGTTTGAACCACCCGAACATCTGCGCGATTTACGACTTCGGCGAGACGCCCGACGGGCTCATCTACCTCGCCATGGAGTTCATCGAGGGGCAGTCGCTCACCTCGCTCGTCGAAAAGACCGGCGCGCTGCCGCCGGCGCGCGCCGCCAGCATCATCCACCAGAGCGCCGACGCGCTGCAGGTGGCGCATGACGCGGGGATCGTGCA
>JACREJ010000083.1 GCA_016218305.1 Gemmatimonadota bacterium
CGCTTCACGAATCACGCGAGTCGGCTGAAACATTCCATCGACGTCCCGGGTCGCCGCGCGTGCGCCGAGCACCAGACACATCACCGCGCCTCCTACCAGGTACAACTCGCCTTCGGCATCGACAGCCGCGAGCTCCTCGTCGAGAAGCTCGAGCAAGCGGTGGATGTCCGTTTTGGAAAGTTTGCTCGTCGCCATCGCGTCAGCCGGCTGCGCCGCGCATCACACGCGGTCACCGACGGTGGAGTCTACGAAGATGTTGCGACGCTTGAAGACGACCAGTGATGCGGTGAGCAACCACGGTCGCAGGCTGCGCAGGTCGGACGCGAAGTAAGGAAGTTCGAGTGCCTCGACATTGCGCGTCCACGCCGGCGGATCGACGTGATGGCGAGCCGCAGCGTGCTCGACCATGGCGGCGATGTAGTTGGCGGTGAGCGCCGAGTGCGCGCGCAGCTCGGCCCGCGCGACCGCATCGACGAACGCGCCCGCCGGAAGTGAGGTGAGCAGATCGTTGAGGTCGGCGAGCAGAAACCGCCGATCCTCGTCGCGGCGCAGGGCTTCGACCAGTTCGCGGAAGCGGTCCGTGGCCGGAGGCAGGGTACGCGCAAGCACGAAAGACGACACGTCCACGCCCGCCTCACGGGCGGCGCGCGCCAGAGCTTCTTTCTGCTCGGCGGTCACGCGGACCTGCAGCAATTGGGTCTTGGTGGCCACGCGACCAAGCGTGGATCCCCCGCGGCCAGTTGTCAATACGCCCGCCATGACACCGCCTGCCCTCCGGAGGGGGTCAAGTCGCGGCTTTCGACTTGCCTGCTCTCCAACTCGGGACTGATGTCAACGGTACGGGCCGGATCCGATCGTCGCCTTTCGGCCGACGCGCCGCTCACAGCATCAGTGTCTCGCCTCGGTTCGAGCGCGTCACATGGCTGCTGCGGACCCCGAGGCGCTGCCGCACAGACAACGCTCAGTCATCATCGTCATCGTCATCGTCGTCGTCACCGTCTCGCTCGCCCGCACCTGCGCCCTCCGCGGCCAAACCCGCCGCTTCGCGTCCCGTCACGGCGGCGCCGCTCGCGTACACCGAAGCCGCGCCGTGCTGGTAGACCAGACGGCCACCTGCTTCGCCGGTGCGATAGCCGAGGAACAGCACGACCAGCGTGCCGGCCGTAGCGGCCGCGGCGAGCGAGCGAGCGGTTCGCTCATCGGGCATCAGCGCGCCGCCAAGCGCCAGGACCAGCACAACCGCAGCCGCCCACACGAAG
>JACREJ010000084.1 GCA_016218305.1 Gemmatimonadota bacterium
ACGGGGCGCGAAGCGCCCCCGTTCAGGCCCGACAATTGAGCGAAGACGACACTCGCAGTCACGACGCCGCGCGCCGAACCCGTCCGTTCAGGCCCGACAATTGAGCGAAGACGACCCCCGAAGCCACGCCGCCGCGCGCAGGAGCAGCTAGGCGGCGCCCGCCTTCTTCAATTCGAGCAGCTTCCCCCACCACGCCCGCTTCAGCTCGTCGAGCCCCATCCGCGCCGGCGCCGAGATCGAGTAGATGCCGAACGCGCCTGGTGCATTGAGTTCCGGGACCATCTGTTCGCCCCACAGGTCGAGCTTCGAGAAGACCACGCAATGCGGCTTGCTGGCGAGTTCCGGCGAGTACGCCGCGATTTCGGCCCGCAGCTTGTCGTATTCCTCCTGCCATTCCATCACGTCGATCGGGATCAGGAAGGCGAGGATACGCGTGCGCTCGATGTGCCGCAGGAACTGCAGGCCCAGCCCCTTCCCCTCGTGCGCACCCTCGATGATGCCCGGGATGTCGGCGACCACGAACGTGCGGTGGTCGCTCATCTGCACCACGCCGAGGTTGGGCTGGAGGGTCGTGAACGGGTAGTCGGCAATCTTGGGGCGTGCCGCCGAGACCACCGACAGCAGGGTGGACTTGCCCGCGTTGGGCTGGCCCACGAGGCCGATGTCGGCAATGAGCTTCAGTTCGAGCTCGAGCGTGCGGACCTGCCCTTCCTCGCCCGGCTGCCACTCGCGCGGCGACTGGTGCGTGGCCGTCACGAAGAAGGCGTTCCCCTTCCCGCCTCGGCCGCCCTTCGCCACGACGATCTCGTCGCCGTGGGCGAGGATCTCGCCGAGGATTTCGCCGGTGTCCTGATCCTTGATGACGGTGCCCGCGGGGACGGGCATGACTTCGTCGTGCCCCGATTTCCCGGTCTTGTTGTTCCCCATCCCGTGCTCGCCGCGCTCCGCTTTCCAGTGGTCGCGGTAGGTGTAGTCGAGGAGGGTGCCGAGGTTGGTGTCGCCGCGGATGATGATGTCGCCGCCCTTGCCGCCGTCACCGCCGTCGGGCCCGCCCATGGGGACGAACTTCTCGCGACGGAAGGAAGTGCATCCCGATCCGCCGGTGCCGGCTTCGACGCGTACTGTGACTCTATCGATGAACATTCTGGCCTTGGTCTAGTCGTATCGCTCGCGTGCGCGTCGCGCGGCATTCGTTATCGCTGGTTCCGTGCCCGTGCTCGTCGCACGGAGTTCATTCTCGCGCAATTGTCGGGCTGACTGGGCGCTTCGCGCCCTTTATAGGTTCCGACAGTATGCGCGAGAACGAACACCGTGCTCCGCGCACATCGGCTCTTGGCGAGCAGCCGAGACGCCCGCCTCCTCTCCCCTCCCTCCGCACTCCACTCCTCACCCCTCCCAAACCCCTGCACTCCTCCTCACCCCTTAAGCGCCCCTGCACCCCTCCTCAAACCTGCCCCTTCACCTTTCCCCAGAGTCCTACCGCCCTCTCGAGAAGTTCCGGATTCACCGTCCCCTCCAGCCCATCCAGCGCGGCGCCAATCACGTCGTCCGGCACGCCCACGTTGCGCGAGCCATGCAGGTGCGAGTGCAGCTGCCGGTCCTGCCCCGACGCCACGCACGCCGCCACGATGCAGAGTTCGCGCCGCCCCAGATCCAGCCCCGGGCGGCTCAGCACCTTCCCGTATCCTTCAACGATCATCCAGGTATCCAGCTCCGGATGCAGCGCGACGATGTTCTGCCGCAGCTTCGAGTAAAATCGTCCGTACACGAGGGCGCAGGTGGCTTCACCGGACGCGAGGAAGTCGGGCACCATCTCGTCCCCCGTCCCCCCCGCCGTCCCTCGTCCCTTCGCCTCTACCTCCTCCTCGTTCCGTCCGGCCGTTCTACGCCATTCCCGAGCCGCATTCAGCGTCCGCGGAAATCCGCAGAACAAGTACGACTGCAGTATCAGCTCTTCCACCCACCCCTCAGGCGTCCCGGCCCCCGCGGTTTCCCGGAGCCCGTCGCGGACGTCCACCTCGGAACCACCCGCGATGCGCGCCGCGAGGCGCACGAGTGCCCGGGTGGCCTTGTCGAACGTCATGTTAGCGAAAGGCGCCGCACGGTCCGTCATCGAAACAATCCCGTCCGTATCGGGTAAGCGCAGCAGTGGCGGGCGGAAAAGAAAGGCCCGACGGGAGACCCCTGCACCCTGTCTCCCCGCCCTCCTCCTCCTTAAGATACATCATTCACCAGCAGAGCTGACTGATCCCATGAAACTGATCCGACTGACCACGCTGTCCCTGCTCGCCACGTTCGCCCTCGCCGCGTGCGGGGGCGACAAGGTGCAGCCGGACGGCGAGGGCTCCGATTCGGCCCTCACCCTCGAACAGCGCGAAGCCAAGCAGATCGAGGAATACAAGAAGCGCCAGGCGGCCTTCGCCGACTCGGTGCTCGGCAACGCCCGCGGCGTCACGGAAGTCGCCAAGAGCTACGGCAAGGGCGTCGAGGTCGGCAGCGTGCAGATGCGCGATTCGCTGATGAAGTACGTCGCCGCCAGTCCGCAGTGCTTCAAGAACGCCCGCGACGTGGATCCGTACCTGGCCGGCACCGTCACCTTCTACATCCACATGAGCGTCGTCGGCTCGGACGTCGTGCGCGTGCAGACGAGCGAGTGGACCTCACCGGCCGGCAACATGGCGGACAAGTGCCTCAGCGAGGCCGCGACGAAGTGGAAGTTCCCGATGGGAATGGCGAAGCAGGGACAGTATGTGCTGCAGGTACAGTTCAAGTAGAGAAACAACAGAGAGACAACAGAGAGACAACAGAGAAACAACAGAGGGCGCCTGCGACGTGGTCGGGGCGCCCTTCGTGCATCCTGCCTGTCTCATCACGTGACCGCGGGCGCTGCCTCACGCTGGCTCACTCTACCGCCATCCTGAGCTCCCCCACTCGCTCGCCCCTCGTGTTCTTCACGGGCTTCTGCACGTACTCCGCGAGCTTCTGGGGCAGTTCGGCGAAGATCTCGAGCGCCTGCAGCACCGCCACCACCGCCGCGTGCTGCGCCCTGGCGGCGCCGTCCTCCACCTTGACGGCGAAGCCGATCTTCCGCTCGGGGATCATCACCGTGTGCACGCCCTCGGCGCCGACCTTGGCGAAGACGCGCCCCTGCGTCTCGTGCAGGACCACCGTATCGAACCGGTCGGTACCGCCGACGAGGGTGGGATTGGCGCGGATCGCGGCGCCGATGCGGGCCGGCACTTCGTCGCCCGCTTCGATGGCGGCGCCGAGTCGCGCGTAGGCGAGCGCCATGCGATCGAGCGGCAGGGCCATTACCGCAGCGCTGCAGCCATCCACCGCCACCGCCATGTCGTCGAAGGGCACGCCGCTCCAGCACGAGACCTCGCCGAGGCAGGCGCGCTGCACCTGGTGCTCGATGCGCTGGTAGCCGCGCGTGGCCCACCCCATCGTGTGGGCGCGCGCCAGCATCGCGGAGTGCTTGCCCGAGCAGTTGTTGTGCAGTCGCGTGAGCGGCTGGCCGCTCTCGCGCCACAGCCGCGCGCCGCGTGCCGAGAGCGGCTCGTGCGGGCCGCAGGCCAGGTCGCCCTCCTCGAGACCGATGGAGGCGAGCATCCGCTGGGCGATGGCCGTGTGCTCCGGCTCGCCCCCGTGCGACGCGCAGGCGAGGGCGAGTTCCTCCTGGCCCCAATTCAGCGTGTCGAAGCCCCCTGACGTGAGCAGCGGCATCACCTGGAACGGCTTGGCGCAGGAGCGCCACATCGAGACGAGATGCGGATCGCGCGCGGTGGCGATGAGCTGGTCCCCCTCGACGACGGCCGCGTGCACGCGGTGCCGTGATTCCACGGTGTCGCCGCGCGTGACTTCGACGTCGAGGTGCAGTTGGCGCATGCGGGAAGCTTAACGGCGGTACGGGGGAGGAGTGCAGGGGTTTGGAAGGAGGGAGGAGTGGAGTACGGAGGGAGGGGGGAGGAGGGGGACCGAGCGCCCGGGGAGGGCATACGATGTTGACGAGGCGCAACTCGCCTTGGAGTGTCCCCCGCGGCGTTCACATTGGGAGGGCGCGCGCCTCCCGTATCGCTAGCCGAACAGGTCCGCGTGTGAGCCAGTGCGCACGAAGACGATCTCGTCATCGCCGGGGAGGTACCAAATCAGCAGGAAGTCCGACTCGACGTGACACTCCCAGTGGCCCACGTACTCGCCACGCAGGGGATGGCAGGCATACCGGGACTCCAGTTTCTGGCCGTCCATCAAGCGTTCCATGGTGCGCTTGAGGTGTTCGATGTCCCACCCGCGCTTACGGGCGCGCCTAAAGTCGCGCCTGAATTGCCCCGTCAGCGCGGCTCGCCGCACTCTTACTCGTCGCGCTCGAGGTGGGCACGCAGCGCTGCTGCGCTTGAGAGCCGCGTGAGTCCACGACCTGCCTCAGCGTCACGCATGGCGCGCAGCGTGGTGGCGTTGGGCAGCGCAATGTCAAACGGGATCCCTCGCCGCAGCACGATCTGCTCATAGTAGAGCGTGATCGCCGTCGTCGCCGAGAGTCCGAGTCTCTCGAGCACACGCTCGGCACGCGCCTTAAGGTCGGGCGCCACTCGGGCGCGCACGGTCGCCGACTTCGCCATGGACTGCTCCGGTTCTTGTGTCCCGGCAATTTGTAGCCCTTTTGGGCTACACGCAATGCGGGAGCACGTGGCGTCGGAAGCAGGCGGTCGACGGAGGAGAGAGCGGAGCATGCCGAAGAGTGGCGAGGAGCATGGTCCGGCGCGTCACCGATCGAGCGCACCGTGTGTCGGAATCGCGCGCGGGCCTGTCGCCGCGGCGACGAAGTTCGGCGCCAAAGTCGGACGAGGCGCAACGCGGGGGACCGCTCCTGCGAATACTCGAGGGCCCGAGGGCGCAGAGCGCCATCGGGCCCGAGAATTGAGCAGGGGCGGTCTCCCGCGTTGCGACTCTCACACGGAAGTGCTACGAAGTCCGAACCCGCGGCGAGAGCGTCGCCACGACGATGCCCGTCAGGATCACCGCGCCCCCCACCAGCGTCCGCACCGACGGCACCTCGGCGATCGCCGGCACCATGAACGCGATGATCCCCGCCCCCACCGGCTCGCCGAGCATCACCAGACTCACGGTGGGCGCGCTCACGTGCTTGAGCGCCCAGTTGAAGCCCGTGTGCCCCAGCAGCATCGGCCCCAGCGCGATTGCGGCGAAGATCGTCAGCTCGCGCGTCGGCTGCGGCGCCAATTGCACACCGGTGACGGCGGAGAAGCCCAGGAGCACCACGAAGCAGGTGCCGTAGACCAGCGTCACATACGGCCACACGTCGAGCCGCGCGCGCAGCCGCCGCGCCGACAGGTAGTAAAAGGCCACGGTGAGCGCGCCCAGCAGGGCAAGCGCGTCGCCCAATAGTTCCCTGCTTCCCCTCCCCGTCCCCAGATCACCCCACGCCACGACCGCCGCCCCCGCCAGTCCGATGATCGTCCCGACGATCTGTCGCTTGGTTGGCCGCTCCCCGAGCCAGAGCGCCGACCCCGCGATCATCGCCACCGGGTGGAGGTTCACGAGGAGCACCGACGCCGCCACCGTGGTCATGCCGAGCGAGGCGATCCAGCTCCAGAAGTGCACCGCGAGGAAGGCGCCGGCGGCGACGGCGATGCCGAGATCCTTGGTGCTGAGTCCCTTCCACTGCCGCCA